>JAJDBR010000100.1 GCA_029261275.1 Nitrospirales bacterium | reverse complement strand
TGGCCGCTTGAAATCGGCCTCGACGAGGAGCACAGGCTTACTGAGGTATTCGGCTGCTACTAATGCAAACTCACGAATAATGGTCGAGGTTCCTTCTCCTTGCTGAGAACCAAGAAACTGAATTACGTTTTGGCTAGGATCCGGGAGATGTACGGCAATATTTTTGGCTAAGGCCAGCAGTTCAGAATCTTCATGAAACCTTGGAATTGAGCCTGGGCTGCTACTTGGGACCACAGGTTGGCATTGAGCGGTTGGTGTATGGTTCAACTCAGAGGTGCCTGCTAACCGTTCTTCGTGAGCAGCTTGTAAAGCCTCATAGAGTTTACTCATCGCGACTCCTTTTTATTCCAATATTCCCCGTGAAATACCGTTATCGGTATCAATCCAATGACTAGGGGGTTCCAAAATTATAATTTGGCAAGGTTTACTCTCATTACTGGAATAGGGGTAAAGATTTCCAGAACCACAGGACTGCCACCACCATAATTATGAACCACCACACACCACTCATCGAACGTTTTTCTCCTTCACTTTGATAGTAATATGGTTGGTTCATCAGTTCACTCCAACTTTAATCTTTCTTCACTGTACTCCCAGGATTTCACCCCTAACTATTACCCAAATGAACGAGCCTCCCCTTTGCGGGCATCGGTGGAGTGCGGTAATGGAAATGGAGGAGCAATAAATCAGCAAGCGATCTCCCTGGAAGAGTGCCCCTCCTCCTGCTCCATCGGAAGACGGAGGCTTACCATTGGTCAATAACAAAGACCTCCCTCATTCGAGGGGTAGTGGTTCCCTGCCTAGTTCAGCAACCTGGTGGTTCATATGACGCATCTTGAGCGGGAGTAATGACCCTCTCAGGACATGGCGACCCCTGGGTTTTCTCCCTCAGGGGTCGTGGTGTTTCGTACCTAATACCTATCAACTCCAAGGGCCATCCCCTTCATTCATAGATATCTGGCCTTTCCTGGGATTAACAGTTGAGGTTTACAGGTGACATATACGTTCTCATTTAACCGGGTGGGACTGCTAAATGAAAAAATGGCTTAAGAAGCCATCACAGATTGATTTCCGCGTAGAATATCCTACAGCTGAGGATACTGAGACCCCTTATTGTGTATCCTCAATCCCTTGGTCGTCCTATGTCGTCTACTATCTTTAGGCCTACGGCCCTCTACCTTCATGAAGTGAAATGATTTGTAATCCTTCAAATTGACTCGGTCATTTTTGAAATGAGATACGATCGTGTATCCGTTCCGATACTTCGCTGTTCCTGGATTCGGAAATAGAGCTCTTTCCCCATCCCCTGTTTCATTCAATCAATCAACCAGTTCGCAGGATTGGGAAGGGCTAGTCCTGGCCGAGAGCTTGTATGGCATTAAGGTTGCTTAACCAAGAAGCCAGAGCAGAAAGAGGAAGACTGAAGAACAAGGAGGGACCATCATGGACTTGATACTATTGATCATCGGAACTCTTCTCATGTGTTTCTCTGGTCCTCGCCCTTCATTGTCTTGTAATAGATCAGCACTGACTTGTCGATCAACTTCTCAAGAAAGGAGGAGGCGCAATGCATTCCGACACATCTCTTATGCCTTCTATGGAATCAATTGACAGGGACACTCACACCCTCACCTCTCCTATGCGATTCAACGATTCGGGTGACCTCTACTGCGGCTGGTGTTTAAATGTCCTTCGTTTCGTTTGTCACACGAAGACCGGGGTGAGCTGTGCTGACTGTGGGCAAGGGATCGACATTGCGCCTCAATCGTTCGTTCATGAAGACCACTAAACGAACGAAACCTGTCCCCGTGATAGAGTCAGGACCTTACTCAACAGATGTATTCCAGTTGTCTAGACATTTAAGTCGTTCTCCCAATTACCCTGTCGTGATGAACCTCTTGGCTGGGCATCAACCTATCCATGACCCTTCATCTTCTTGAGGAAATACGTTTCAACTTGCCTTATTTCCTTGATAACCAGAAAGAGCTGATCTTGAACCATGACGGACGCCTTCACGTCTTGCGTTTTCTTCTCCACACCATGATTGAGAGACCACCCGTCTTACGTCATTGAAGTAGTAAGGGTAGCGGCGTTCCGTAAGTCGTGGGGATATTACTGTAACCATTGGGAAATACTTCCAGTGGGTTTGAGGGTGGCTTTGGCCTGCAAGGGAACCGAACCAAGTAACACGAGCACTACGGGAAAAACCACACTAGACGGCTTCATCATTGATTCCTTGTGAAGGGCCATACCTTGGTGTTTAGTCATGGCAACGCGTAGGGTCGAGAATAAGAAGGGGAACGGTGGGGGAAATGGTCCTAAAATGAAGGGAATAGGTGGCAGTTTTCAACGAGCCACCCTTCAATGGTCCATACGTGAAGATGACTGGGCATCAGAATCAAGTATTTTCGTTTTGGCGTGGGAGAGACACTTGGGTGTGGTTATCTTGTTGAGGTGCTACTTAGCAGGGCTATCATCATCTTCGGCTTAGCGTCCCCTTGGGGTGCTCGCCGCCAAAGTAATCTGGAAGATTTGGGGATGTGGAGGCGTGGACCATCCCTTAAGTCCTCCCTCTCCTATCCTCTCCTCTCAAAATATTTTGAGGCTTATCGGACCGTGAGTCCATGATTCTAGTTTATTGGGTGAGCAACCCTCTGGGAGCAGGTCGTGAAGGGGGAATTCGGGTACGCGAGGTCACAATAATATCTTTAATGGAAAACCTTCCATTGATACCTTCCTCGTTCGTCATATCACCAAAGCCAATTCTGGCTATCTTTTTCCAGTTGTTTCGTTTTAAGGCAAGTGTTCCGTCAACGTATACTTCAGCCAATCCTGTATGGTCTATTGCTAAAGTGTATGTGTGGAAGGTGTTCGTGGTATCCATCGTAAACATCCCTAATTCGTCTCCCCAGCCTATGGCATTCTCATCAAAAAATATCATTTGACTTCGCGGCCCTCCTGTAAAGTTACCCGATGGGTCTATTGTAGAGCCGAAAAACATAATCCCTGCATCGTTTATCTTGTGCGGTAGTTCTACCTCGTGGACCTTTAACGTAAATTTGATGGTGAATCCAAATTTGAAGTGAAACGGCACTTCTCTATAAAACCACATGATCCCTCGCTTTGGGTGTTGGTCTGAATTTCTTAAGACTCCAATGGTGTTTAACGTTAAAGTACGGCCATTTGTCACCACGTCCAATGGGACAACGGCGTTTGTAGAAACTGACCAACCTTGGGTTTGTGGTAACAGGGAACCCTTCAACATCGTACTTTGTTTCGACTCCGCTCCACCGCACCCGGCCAGGAGGAATACGGTGACGAGCGTAATTTGAATAGTTGGTTTACCCATCCACATGTCCTACTTCTTTGTAACAAGGCCCACTAAGAAGACGAAAGAACGTCAGGAAGCCTTATAGTTCTTACATAAATTTAAAGACACGAAAAACTTTCCCAATCATTTTCGGCGTGAGATGTGGTCTGATTGTACGCCTGTGGGCCCAGATAGCAATCCCCTTCAAAAGGAGGGCAAGGAACAATTCTCTCCGGGTTCGGATGGTTTTTGCATCCAACGAGGTAATACAAGCCAGACGTCAGAGGTGTGAGGGGATGACCCGTGTCAAAGGGGTAACAATAACAACTAAGACAATGAATGAGCCGAGTGAAATAGGACGATTTACTCGAATCCCAGTTTGAACGGGATTTAGTAGTTTGACCCAAATGCCAGGAACAGATTTAAAACAGGTTATTCCCCCAACGGGGTGTTGGCGTGAACGACCTAAGTCGTTGATTGAATTGGTGGGCCGTACCGGGGTCGAACCTGTGGCTCACTCATTCACAGTCTTGGTTGAAAGCGTTCTTTAAATACGATTCCATCATGAATTCTTGTATTAAATTTGATAATCAAATCAAAACTTCATTGAGGACCTAGGGGAATGGCGAGGAGCTATCCCAATTGGACTAGTTCCTTGAGTGGCACTCACAAGGCGAAGCATCTCAGTTAGGTGAGGGTGTTTGGGGCGCCACCTGCGTTTCGATAGTGCAGAGCCCTCCTGCACAACTGGAGGTATTGGAAGGTCTGGTAAGTCGGGAAAGATCAGGTCGCGACAGAAAGGTTCGATTAATAAGGTCCAGAGAAAATGGTTCCTGCCGGTTCCACGGAAAAAGAGAAAGCACTCGCGCCAGGAGACAATAGCCAAAGATCACGAGTGCGAATGTCCCAACCATCGGCAGCCAATAGAGCCAGCGCATGGAGGGGACATAGCAAATTCCTAAAAGTATAAAATAGGCAAGGCGAAGCAGCACGGAAAAAGCCAAGACATTCTTCTCTCGAACCAAGAGCGCGATACTCTGAATAAGAGTCACCGCCATGGCGACAACAAAAGCAAGGGGGGATCCTAATAGCCCAATGGTCAAAAGAATGGCGGTTAGTGTCCAAGCCCACCAGGTCCAGTCGTTCCACAGAAAATAGAAACGTCGCGGATCTTCTACCCTTCTTGTACTATTCATCGCTCCTCTCCTCGCGCTTTGTTGTCCAATGGATTCCCCCACCTTACTTCGATTCAACTTGAATATCCACTTGAGCACCTTGAATCAAAGTATTATAAACGGGTGAAAATGCCGCTAATGTTCTGAGCTTTTCCAGATTGTCAGGGTCAGTTTTTACCCGAAGGTTCATGCGAATATTGGTATATCCCTTGGGCACTGAGGGATCCAATCCCAAAAATCCGCGAATATCGATATCGCCTTCTAGTTCGGATTCCAATTCTTCAATCGGAATATTTTGTACGGCAGCATGGGCGACCAGACTTGTGGTGACACAACTGGCAAGTGCATAGAGCAAATGCTGCACAGGATTGGCACTATCATCATTCCCAGCCAAGATAGGAGGTTCATCAGCATGTAACGCAAAGGTGTGTTTATGGGGTATCTCCTGTTTAGCTCCATAGAACCCTGAAATGGTGCTGCAGTTGTGAGTGTCACCCATCCATGTATTGCGTGCCCGAAATTGGCATTTCCCCAAGCCGGGATCGGCTTGAATGGCCTGCACCGTTTCGTTCAAGATGTTCAAGTCAATACCGTTGACGTTAGTGTGCGTGTTGGTTGTGGTCATGATAGATTCCTTTCAATGATAAAAGTGTAATTTTTTCAAAAATTTAGACAGCCTGTTCTTCATCATGTCTATTGAGGGTATCCTGTTGTAACGATAATCTCCGCATCAGACTGGTCAGGAAAATATTGACCGAGCCTTTTATACGTATTCAATTTCCCTTTATCCCTTTTCTCTTTTACCGAACATGGGCTAGAGCTTCCTGAATTCTGCCCCCTTGTTTTTCGGTGATGAGACTGCTGAGGACCTTGATAAAGTGGGGTTGTTGGGCACCAGAAAGAATGTGTTGCCACCGATAGGCCTTAAGTATGCCGTGTTCCACAGCGTGGCATTGGTCTTCCGCCATTTGTCGCGCACAGGTGCGGACAAAGTATTCAGCATCTGCCTGAGCTTGATTCTGTAAGACACCATCAACGGCTTCAACCAACTCAAGGAATTCGTCAACGGCGCGATCTCGTGCTTCAGGGGATAGATCGGTGTTATGGCGCTTCCATTCCAGTTCATCCAAGATGGCGTGTTGGCTCTCTTCCAGCCAATGATAACGAAAGACATCTTTAAACAGTGGGGACACATTGTCGTCCGGATCAATGCTTTGGCGATAATGCACTTGCGTCACTAACTCGATGTGCAGGGTGAGGGCTAACACGGCCCAGGTGCCTTTGCTCAAGACCACCTTGGCAACTTCATTGGGATCCGGGAGAAAGGTATAACCAGGGGCCATTTGTGCGCTCGCCAATCGTTCGAGTCGGCGAAACATTTCTTGATGTTTTAACTCTTCATCACTAAAACGAATCAACGCTTCAAGGGCCGTTTGATTGCCCAAGGTGTGATCGCGACTAATCTCTAAGACTTTGGCATTCACGAAGCGTTCGGCCATGTGAAACACATTGGCATAGGTGCGACCCTGAATCTGGCTCAGATACCGTTGTTCGTCGGTCGTGAGAAACTCCAGCTCGTGGACCTTCGATAATCCATCGGGGAGAAACTTTTGCTGAACGTCAAAGCGCCGTCCTCGAATGACATCTTTATCAATATCCCATCGGACCCTTTGAGAGGCGGCGATGCAGCGAGCATAGGGGTCTGATGCCATGTCTGGCTTCGCAATTTCCTCAAGTTGAAGGGTGTCATTGTAGTCGGTGATAAATGTGGATCGAGGTGTTTCTACGGTGAGCATGGTCATGCTATGGCCTCCTTGGGTTTTATGTTGTATCAGTGCTGTATTGCGCTGATATCACCATATATTCCAAAGAGCGTGCCATTTGGATATAGAAGATATAAGTTATTGTTTAACAAGGAATTAGTTTGTAATTCTAATGAAAAAAACTATCCCGATATATCATGATTCACGAAAACTCGTGAGGGATGACTCCCAGATCTCGTGAATTTCTAGAGTCTGGATATTTTTAAGGATTGCATCCGTGAAGTGAGGGTGTTGGGATTGAGTCCGAGCCGTTCGGCAGCTCCGTCTCGCCCGGAAATTTTCCCGTTCGCAGCTTCAAGCGCACGGAGAATATTCCGGCGTTCAAGGTCTCGCATTTCGGTGACCGTGAGGATTCGATCAGGGCCTTGCTGGTGTGAGGGGCTTTCTATTGTTTGGGGAACCATAGGTGAGTGGTCGGGAAGGGCACGATCAAGGTTTAGCAGGCGCCCGTCTTTGGAGGTGATGACGGCGCGTTCAATCACATTCTGGAGTTCACGAATATTTCCAGGCCAGTCGTACCCTTTTAATTTGACCTTGCAGTCGTCGGTGAGCCAAAGGGACGAACGGTGCCTACCCTTGCCGTACTGGGACAAGAAGGTTTCAGCGAGGAGGATAAGGTCATCACCCCGTTCTCTGAGGGGCGGGATGTGCAGAGGAAACACATTTAACCGGTAGAGAAGATCTTGCCGAAAGGTCCCTTCCTTGACCA
>JAJDBR010000099.1 GCA_029261275.1 Nitrospirales bacterium | reverse complement strand
AAAAAATCTGATTATGCTTTGATGGCTCTCCAGTATATGGCGAGAGTGCAATATGGGGAGATGAATGCCCTTAGCACCTTTCGCGTGGTGAATACCAAAGAAATTGCTGAAGAACATAATATTCCCTTGGAACTCTTAGCCAAAGTGCTTCAGACCTTGGCCAAACATGAGATGATTGAAAGTCAAAATGGCCCCAAGGGCGGATATGTCTTGGCTCGTGAGCCACGAGATATTTCTATTGCCCAAGTATTGGAAGCCATCGAGGGTCCGCTCGGTATTGCCGATTGCTATCATGAAAAAGATGATCATCTCGCCTGTGAACAGATGGAACACTGCAATATCCGCACACCGCTCCTGAAAGTTCAAGAAAGTATTGGACAATTACTGAGTAGTATGTCGATTGAAGATATGATGGAAGAGCCGCCGTTAATTATTGTGGAATCTCGAAAAACAGAAGGAGTGCAACGATGAAGTTACCGATATATTTAGATAATCATTCGACGACCCCTTGCGATCCGCGGGTTGTCGAGGTGATGCTTCCGTATTTCACTGAAAAATTCGGCAATTCAGCGAGCCGTAACCATAGTTTTGGGTGGGAAGTCGAAGAAGGCGTTGAACAGGCCAGAAAACAAATTGCCCATTTAATTGGGGCAGATGCGAAGGAAATTATTTTTACCAGTGGGGCGACGGAATCAGATAATTTGGCTTTACAAGGCATTGTGGCCATGTACAGGGAGAAGGGTGATCATATTATTACCAGTTCGACTGAGCATCGTGCAGTGATTGATACCGCAAAATATCTTGAGAAAAAGGGTGTTACTGTCACCTTTCTTCCGGTGGATAAAGCGGGTATGGTCAGTCCAGATGATGTGCGGAATGCGATTACTGACAAAACCATTTTGATTTCGGTGATGTTGGCGAATAATGAAATTGGGACAATTAATCCTATTGCTGAAATTGGAAAAGTGGCCAAAGAGAAAGGCATCATTTTTCATTGTGATGCGACCCAGGGGGTTGGGAAAATTCCGGTGAATGTGCAGGAAATGGGCATTGACCTCATGTCCTTCTCTGCCCACAAAATTTATGGTCCGAAAGGTATTGGGGCACTCTATGTTCGACGGCGGGCCCCGCGGGTTCGATTGGAACCCATGATCTACGGTGGCGGACATGAACGTGGTATGCGCTCTGGGACATTGCCCGTTCCATTGATCGTGGGATTTGGAAAAGCTGCTGAATTATGTGAGCAGGAGATGGCCACAGAATCAGCCCGCATGGCGAAAATGCGAGACCGTCTGCAAGAAGGCATCATGGGAGCGATGGAAGAAGTGTATCTGAATGGACATCCAACAGAGCGGTTACCAGGCAATCTCAATATCAGTTTTGCGTATGTTGAAGGGGAGGCCTTGTTGATGGGCGTGAAGGAAATCGCTCTATCCTCAGGCTCGGCCTGTACCTCAGCCACCTTGGAGCCGTCTTATGTGTTACGGGCGTTGGGTGTGGGTTCAGACTTAGCCCATTCTTCGATTCGTTTCGGGCTTGGCCGATTTAACACAGATGAGGAAATTGAATATACGATTGATCGTATGCTGAAAGCCGTCACGCATCTTCGAGAAATGTCTCCCTTGTATGAGATGGCCAAAGAGGGTATTGATTTAAAGAATGTGCAGTGGGCTGCGCATTAACTGATTCTAGAAATCGTCTTATCACATAATCAGAAGGAGGAGTAAGTCATGGCCTATAGTGAAAAAGTAATTGACCATTACAACAATCCCCGCAATGTGGGATCGTTCAAAAAGGATGATGATGGAGTTGGGACAGGGATCGTGGGGGCGCCTGAATGTGGCGATGTCATGAAACTCCAGATCAAAGTCGAAAATGAAACCATCGTGGATGCGAAGTTTAAGACCTTCGGTTGTGGATCTGCAATTGCCAGTTCGAGTTTGGCCACGGAATGGTTGAAGGGGAAATCAGTTGAAGAAGCTCAAAAGATCAAAAATACCGATATCGTCGAAGAATTAAATCTTCCTCCAGTAAAGATTCACTGTTCGGTGTTGGCGGAAGATGCCATAAAAGCAGCATTAGGCGATTATCAGAAAAAAGCCGATGAGAAAAACCCAAAAGTAGAAGAAGCGGCTGCCTCTTCGTAAGGTCTGAACAGCGTTTCGAGAGGAGTATCTGCAATGGAAACACAAGAAGCCGATAACACAGACATTGTCAGCATGACCGACGCGGCCTTGAAGGAAGTGCAGCGGTTGTTAGATCTTCAGGGCATCACTGAAGGGGGATTACGACTAGGGGTCAAAGGTGGGGGCTGTTCAGGGTTAAGCTATACCGTCAATTTCGATGAAAAAATTGGAGAGTTTGATACGGTGACTGAAGTGAATGGCGTGAAAGTGATCGTGGATATGAAAAGTGCCATTTACCTTCAAGGCATGACCTTGGATTATCAAAAAGATATGGTGAGCGGAGCATTCAAGTTTATCAATCCCAATGCGTCTAAAACCTGTGGATGTGGGGAGTCGTTTTCAGCATAACCAACTTTGCGAGACATATAAGAAGTAGATCGGGCATGGTGCAGTTAACCATGCCCGACTTGTCAGAGGGCACTCATTATTTTGGAACATTCTCATCCGATATCGACAAATCCACGTGAGCTGCCGATGGCGCGTAGCATGTGTTGGCACTGTCAATCCGAAGTAACGGGGGAATACCTTTGCGGCCAATGTGTGAAAGTTCAGCCTCTGTCCAAAGACTTAGATTATTTCGCCTGTTTCCAATTGCCTCGATTGCTCAACATCGATGCGCAAGAGTTAGAACGAACCTATTATGAGCTGAGCCGCACGTTTCATCCCGATTTTTATTCCACAAAAGATGAATCGGAAAAAACCATTAGTTTAGGCAATTCGGCCTTTTTGAATTCTGCCTATCGAACACTAAAGGATCCCATCCAAAGAGTAGAATATCTCATCCGTTTGGAGGCTGGGGCGGTCAAAGATATTCGCTCAAATCCTCCAGCTGACCTGTTTGAGGAAATTCTGGAGTTACAGGAAGATATGGAAACGTTCCGTGGCCTTTCCTCTGAGAAAAGCTCAACTGAACGGACCGAATTACGCCAGAAACTTCAACGCGAACGTGAGCATCTCGAAGATCGTCAAGAGGAGATGGAAAAGGTGTTACAGGAGAAATATCATGAATGGGATCAGTTACAAACAGCGAATCCGGATTCTAGTGAAGCCCGTGATCAGAAAAATATCATGTTGAGGAACATGCAAGAAATTCTGTCCAATCGGACCTACGTCTGTAATATGGTGAATGAGTTATTAGAAACAACTGGGTAACCAGCCAGTTTGAATATCAAAAGGATCTATTGTGAGTCGAATTGTTGGCATTGATTTAGGGACGACAAACTCTTTGATTGCGTATATGGATAAGGGAACCCCACGGGTCATCCCTGATCACCATGGTGTCGCCAAAGTTCCTTCTATTGTGGGGATGACAGATAATGGATTGATTGTCGGGGATCCCGCGAAGGCGCACCTTACACGGGATTCCTCTCGAACGATCTATTCCGTTAAGCGGTTTATGGGAAAAGGATTGGCCGATGTCAGCGAAGAACTGAAATATTTTCCCTATTCGCTGCATGAAAAAAATGGCGTCATTCGCATAGAAATTGGCGAGAAAACCTATTCCCCTCCTCAGGTTTCTGCCATGATTTTGAAAGAATTAAAACGCCGAGCAGAAGAATTTCTGAAAGAAGATATTTCCAAAGCCGTCATCACCGTCCCCGCCTATTTTAATGACAGCCAACGGCAAGCAACCAAAGATGCTGGGATGATTGCGGGCCTAGAGGTCTTGCGTATTATCAATGAGCCCACTGCTGCTGCTCTGGCGTATGGGCTTCAGAAAAAAACCCAAGGGATCATTGCCATCTATGACCTAGGCGGTGGAACCTTTGATATCTCCATTCTTAAATTGAAAGATGGCATTTTTGAAGTGCTTGCAACCAATGGGGATACGCATTTAGGTGGAGATGATTTCGATCAACGCCTTCTCGATGTGTTGGTGCAAGAGATTGCCGAAAGGCATGAGGTGCAAGTCCACGACCAACCTGACCTGATGCAAGCGGTGCGCTTGGCCGCCGAAGGAGCCAAAGTTCGCTTGTCGGATGAAATGGAAACAACGGTGGTGGTGGAGCTTCCCAATGGGAAGTATGAAAAGACGTTAACTCGCGACGCGATGGAAGCCTTGGTCATGGACCTCGTAGAACGGACGCTTGCGCCTTGCCGGTTCGCGTTGAAGGATGCTGGATTACAGGCAGGCCAAATTGACGAAGTGGTCTTGGTGGGTGGCAGTACTCGCATGCCGTTGGTCCGAAACAAAGTAGAAGGGTTGTTTGGGAAACAGCCACACAGTGAGCTGAACCCCGATGAAGTGGTGGCGTTAGGGGCTGCCGTACAAGCGGATATTCTTGGTGGCCATAACAAAGAAATTCTTCTCTTAGATGTCACGCCATTGTCCTTGGGGATTGAAACAATGGGGGGGGTGATGAGTGCCCTCATTCGGCGCAATACCACCATTCCCACCAGCGCCAAGGAAATGTTTACCACCTATGCCGACGGGCAAACCTCGGTGGATATTCATATTCTTCAGGGTGAACGGGAATTGGTGAAAGATAATCGGAGCTTGGCCCGCTTCCAATTGAAAATGCCACCTCTCCCTGCAGGAGTTCCTCGTGTTGAAGTCACTTTCCTGATCGATGCCAATGGCATTTTGCATGTAACCGCCAGAGATATTCGAACAAGTGAAGCGCAGTCTGTTCAAGTCAAACCCTCACATGGGCTCACTGATGATGAAGTGGAAGGGATGATCCGGGATTCGTTTCAATTTGCGGAAGAGGATATTAAAATTCGACAAGTCATCGAAGCCCGCACCGAAGCCAATGCGATTATTGTCGCGACTGATAAAGCCTTGGCTCGTGCCTCGGATCTCATTAGTGCCAAAGAGAAAGCAGGAATTCAACGCGTTATTCAACAACTTGGTGAAACACAGAAGGGCGAAGACCATCGCGTCATTCGCGCAGGTATCGCGGAAGTTGAAAAAGAGACCCATCATTTGGCAGAGGTCTTGATGGATGCGACATTGAAAGAGGCGCTGGAAAGTAAAAAAGTCTCTGAGTTTGTCAAATAGTGGTGAGCCGGTTCAATTCAAACGTCTGAAATACCAGGGGGATATCATGGCGCAAGACTTAATGTGGACGGATGTCGAAGACCTTGGTATTCGATTACAAGAAGAACATCCTGACCTTGATCCGTTGACCGTGCGTTTCACAGATTTACTGGCCTGGATAGTGGCCTTGCCTGATTTTAAGGATGACCCCAAAACTTCAAATGAGAAAAAACTGGAAGCTATTCAAATGGCGTGGTATGAAGAATACCAAGATGCGCAAGGGTAACCGATACAACCCCCGATGAAATGACGGGTGGACGGCGAATTCTTAAAATGAAGAAAATTGGCTAGAAGACCCTGAATTCATTCGGTCAAACTCGAAAAAATCCATGGGGTTCGCTTTCTGAGCCGCCGCCTTCCCTGGTTCCGTTCCTTTCCGAAATACTTCAGTACTTATATGACGGCTGGACTTTGTTGGTAAATCGCCAGTGGTCGTATCAACTTGGGCGAATTGAATCCCCTCAGGGATCGTAAAGGTCATCACTGGCAAATCGCGCAGAGCCTTTCCCATGAATTGGGTCCAGATAGGCAGGGCGGCATGCGCTCCAGATTCCAATCGACCTAAGGTCCGCACCGAATCAAATCCCACCCACACCCCTGTGGCTAAGTTAGGCGCATACCCAACAAACCAGGCATCCTTGTATCCATTCGTCGTCCCGGTTTTTCCAGCTAAGGGGCGGCCGATCCTTTTGGCGCGACGCCCAGTTCCGCTCTGGATGACATCCATAAGCATGTTCGTGGTCAGATAGGCATTTTCCTGTGTCATTGCCTGTCGTGGTTCAAAGAGGTGTTGTTCAAGGAGCTCTCCTTTCACATCTTTGACAAGGGTGATGTGATATGGCCGTAACCACATGCCTTGATTGGAAAACACCCCGTAGGCTGACGTGATTTCTTGGAGGGTCACGCTGGAGGATCCGAGGGCAAGGGACAGATCCTGACTCAGGGGACTTTGAATACCCAAACTGCTGGCGACGGTGATAACTTCCGGGACACCAATTTGTTCAAGAAGTCTGACGGTGGCAGCGTTTCGCGAATGGCGCAAGGCTTCGCGTAGGGAGATGGTTCCATAAAAGCGTTTCTCATAATTTTCTGGTTTCCAGACTCGATCAAGTTCTTCATCTTGGTAGACCACTGGTGCATCCAAAATTAAAGTGGCGGGAGTGAGTCCCTGTTGAAGAGCGGTGGCATAAATGAGGGGTTTGAATGCCGAGCCGGGTTGTCGTCTAGCAGCCACTGCCCGGTTGAACTGACTACGATTAAAATCATAGCCGCCTGACATGGCCTGAACGGCACCTGTTCGAGGATCCAAGGCCAGCAAGGAACCTTCCACGAGCGGGGTCTGTTCTAACATAAAAATGCCAGATTCAAGATTGCCTTTTTTTGGTAAAACCTCGATGATATCGCCAACTTTGAGAATGCGGCGCGGAGTAATCTTTTTTTGAACAAGGGCGGTTCCAACATCATTCACGTCCTTCAAGCGACGTTCAGCCCATTTCATGTCGTCTAATGAGATGGTTCCTTTAAAGGTATTACCAACCAAAATATCGGCGGACTTTTTGGTGACTTTTGTGACGAGGGCACGATACAGCCCGTGAACGAGGGCCGCATGTGGGCTGTGTAATTCTGGATATTCTTCGGGAGGTACAAAATCTTTGGTCAATTCCACATGGGCGAGAGGGCCTCGCCACCCCTGGCGTTTATCCAATTGACGAAGACCTTGTTGCAAGCTTTCTTCAGCCAGATTTTGCATCTCAATGTTTAAGGTGGTGTAGATCTGTAAGCCGCCTTTATAGACGAGGGATTCTCCATACCGTTCGACTAAATGTTGCCGAATATCTTCGACAAAATAGGAGGCAATTGGCTTAATGGCCTGACGACGATAATTTAATGTTGTGCCGATGGCTGTTTGGGCTTCTTCTTTTGTAATAAATCCAGCTTCGATCATGCGATGTAAGACCAATTCTTTTCGAGACTTAGCCCGATCTGGATTGCGGAAGGGAGAATAGGTGTTAGGCGCTTTGGGCAACCCCGCTAAAAAAGCAGCTTCTGGGAGGATGAGCTCGGTGACGCTTTTATCGAAATAGGTGAGAGTGGCGGCGGCGATCCCGTAGGCCCCATGACCAAAGTAAATTTGGTTGAGATACATTTCAAGAATTTGATCCTTCGTCAGGACCCATTCCATTTTTATGGCTAAAACGAGTTCTTTGATTTTTCGCGTATAGGTACGCTCAGGCGTGAGAAAGAGAGCACGTGCCAATTGTTGGGTAATAGTGCTGGCACCCTGAAAACGGCCACCTTTTTTGAGATTCGTCCAGGCCGCTCGTCCAATTCCAACAATATCGAGCCCGGGATGTTCAAGGAACCTGGTGTCCTCAACGGCAATAACGGCTTGGGTCAGGGCTTTTGGGATCTGATCAATCGGAGTATAAAGACGGCGCTCAATAAAGAATTGTCCGATAATGTCTCCATTATCAGCATACACTCTGGACACCAAACTGGGCTGATAATCTTGAAAGGAATCAAAGGTTGGCAGGTCACGCGTGGCGACAAAAAGAATGCCCAGCACCGTTCCGGTTCCAATGAAGGCGAGGCTCAACGAGCAAACAAGGATAATGCGAAGCCAAGACCAAGATTTAAGCCTGGTAAAAAATTGCTGAAAGGTATTCATTCAGGAAAGAATCGCGATCCTTTGTGTTGGAGATGAGGAGAGTGAGACAATTCACGGCCTTAATTTTACGATACCCCGAGATGGGATAAAACACAAGGAAATGTGGGGGTCGTTAAATCGAATCAAAATTCAAAAGACCGGAGCCTGAAAAATAAGAAAGGGAGCCGAAAGGAAAGACCAAATGGGCGATTCCAAAGGGCCATTGTGCTGATTGACAAACTTTTTCACCCCGTGGTACCACCAAAGACTACTCAAATAATTCCGTCTATTTTATCAACAAGGAGGAGATAGAACATGTCAGATGTTGCCGCAGAAATTAAGGTCGGAGATGCAGCCCCAGATTTTACCCTGAAAGATCAGGACCAAAACGATATTAAACTCAGTGATTTCCAAGGTAAGAAAAATGTGGTATTGGCCTTTTATCCCTTAGATTGGAGTCCTGTGTGCCAAGGGGAAAACAAATGTTTAACAGATGATTTTCCCAGCTTTGAATCTGCCAATGCCGAAATCATGGG
>JAJDBR010000098.1 GCA_029261275.1 Nitrospirales bacterium | reverse complement strand
CCTTGTTGAAACATATCCTTGAGGACATTCGGGATGGCATTAGCCATTTCATTCACATCACTCACAACGCGTGCCATCAGTCGCCCAGAGCTATTCGCATCATGGAAACGAATAGGTAAGCGTACAATATGAAGGAATAATTGTTGACGAACATCTGCAATCAACCATTGACCTACATACCCCATTAAATAGGATTGCCCATAGGAAAAAATTGCTTTCAGAATTGTGACCCCCAACAGTGCAAGGGGCAAAAGCACACGAGCTCCTGGATTGAGGTCTATAAAAATTTCTTGTAATACAGGCCCCACCAACCAAGCGGTGGCTCCCTGAAGAGCTGCCACACCACCAGAGCAGAGAAAAGCCACCAGCAGTCTAAGGCGATACGGTTTAAGATAGGCGATGATTCGCCATAGGGTATTCATAAACGAATCTCCGCCAGAATCAGTTCCGCGGCACGTTTTGATGCTCCAGGATTCCCTAATGACTTTCGAAGAACCTGAAAATTCTCTTTCATCACACGTTGCCGAGTCGGGTCTTGTAGAATTGAGAGGGCTTCTTGAGCAATATTTTTGGCTGTCGCGCGCTCTTGAATCATTTCCGGAACCAATTCTTTTTCTGCCAAAATATTGACGAGCCCAATATAAGGAATTGTAACCAGACGTTTCCCTATTTGATAGGTAAGGGATGAAGTCCGATACACAATGACCATCGGCGTTCCAATCAACGCTGCTTGAAGAGTCGCTGTTCCTGAAGCCACAAGAACAAGATCGGAAGCTGCGATAACTTCGCTGGGCTTTCCCTTGATGAGTTTGACCGAAGAGAACCGCCCCAGAAGTCTCTCTACAAGAGAATCAGAAAGTGAGTCGGCCTGCGCCATCACTATTTGCAATTTCGGATATTGCTGCTGAATAATATGACCCGCGTCTATTAATGTCGCCAAGAGGCTTTGGACTTCTTTTGTACGGCTTCCAGGCAAGATCCCAAGAACCATTTCATCAGGCTTCAAATCTAAAACCTTTCGCTCTTGCCTAACATCGAATGATCTTGGCAGTTCATCTAAAAGAGGATGCCCCACATAGTCACAGATTATTCCCTCTTTTCGGAAATACGCTTCCTCAAACGGCAATATAACTAGAACGTGCTTGATGACTTTACGGATCAGTTGGAGGCGACGGCGCCCCCAAGCCCAAACTTGAGGGGCGATGTAATAAATAATAGTCTGTGAGGCCTTGGCTGCAACCTTCGCAAGACGAAGATTAATCCCAGGACTATCAATGAGCACAATGGCATCAAAAGGTGTTTGCTTCACTAAAGTTGAAAGCTGGCGCAGCGTCCTCCAGCCTTTCCACAATTGCTGAATACCCGGCACCCCCATCGCATCAACGCGAGCAACATCAGGGACCAACCGTACTCCCGCTTGAGCCATATGCCCTCCCCCAACCCCAACAAGATCAATTGAAGGTTCCAATTCCCGAAGGGCTAAGGCCAGTTTTGCGCCATGAAGATCTCCAGACGCCTCTCCTGTCACGAGTAGAATATTGGGCATTGAACAATAGAATACACCACGATGAGCGTAATCACACGATGAAAAATCTTAGGTAGATGATGTCATAATAGAGGGGTGAATTAACGACGCAATGTGACTCGCCATCCTCAAAGCTTCTACGCCCTCTTCGCCAGAGACTCCATGATTAGTTGCTGTCCCAAGCACTGACTGAATAAAACAATCGAGTTCTCTGGATAAGGCATCGCCTTCCAAGCCAGAGATTTTTTGTGACTGCACTTCTCGGGTACCTGCATCCGACATATGACAAGTATTGATCACGGCATCCTTAGCCCCTAAATCAACTGAAATATAGCAATCCCGCTGATAGATCCGAAGTTTCCGTAAGCGTCCAGTGGAAATTCGGCTGGCCGTCAAATTGACCAAAGAGCCTGATTCAAACAAGATTCTGACATTGGCAATATCGGGATGTTCCGTAAATACCGGCATCCCTCGGGCTTCAATGTGCATCGTTGGTCCAAGCCCCAATGACAATATTAAATCCAAATCATGAATCATCAAATCACGAACCACATCTACATCCGTTCCCCGCGGCTGGAATGGGCTCAGTCGATGACATTCAATAAAACCCGGATTATGGATATAGGGACGAACTTTTTCTAGAATGGGATTAAACCGTTCAACATGTCCTACCTGAAGAATTTTCCCCGTGGCTTTGGCTAGTTGAACTAATTCCTCCCCTTCACGCTCCTTACTAGTGATTGGTTTTTCCACCAGCACATGACAATCTTGGTTCAAGCAAGACACGACCACAGGAAAATGAGCAGAAGTCGGTACGACAACGCTCACTGCGTCGACAAGATGCAGCAACTCCTGGGGGTTGGGATAGAAGGAGACGTTGAATTCATCTGCAATCTCTTGGCCTCGTAAAATATCAGTATCAGTGACCCCCACTAATTTCACCAATGGTAGCGTCGAATATATGCGAGCATGATGTCGGCCTAAATGCCCCACACCAATGACGCCAACTCGTAGAGACTGTGTCATAAGGTAATGTATACAGAGAATAAAGAAAGGCTTCTATGTCAATGCGGGCATTGACAAAAAGGAACAGAGCTAATTTAACGGCGAGTCAAATGTCGAAGGTTGAATGGTCGCTGCCTTCCCAATAATAGCAATTCCAGCTTCGTTTGCACGAAAAAGGACCTCTTCTCGGTCAAGAATGACTGTTTTTCTTGCTTCAATCGCGAGTACAGATGCTTGGGCCACAATCATCGTTTGAATCGTTTGAGGACCAATGGCAGGCAAATCAAAACGCAAATCTTGATGGGGCTTTGTTCGTTTGACTACGACTCCCCCCTTTCCTCCCAGCTTGCCCCCTCGAATTATTGCTTCATCCGTCCCTTCCACAGCTTCGACGGAAACAATGACTCGATTTTTGACCAACACACATTGCCCGATATCCAGTGCTCCCAAAGTTTCTAGCGTCTCCCATCCAAACAGAATATCTTCCTCTTCTTTTTTACTGGGCTTCCGCCTCGTCAAATATCCTTCATTCGCTAATATTCCTTGAAGACCGAAGGTTGATTCACAAATTTCAATCCCTTCACGTTCCAATTCACCCGCCACCTCGCGGAGAATGGCATCATCCTTCCAATACTTCAGACGGCTGAAGATTGCTAAGGCTCGAAGATCAGGTCTAAGAGCTGTAAAAACATTGGTCTTTTTAATCCCCCCTAACATCACTGCTTGACAAACCCCATCTTGCTTCAAAGCGGCCAATGCCTTACTAAACTGGCCAACTTTGAGCCAATGAATATGTTCGACGTGAGATTCAAGCTCGGGAAGGGTGGACCCCAAATGTGCAATGGCGGAAACGGTGTACCCTAATCGACGAACATTGTCAGCAAAAATGATAGGAAACCGCCCATCTCCTGCAATTAATCCAATGGGTTTGCCATCATTTGATGGGTTCACATCCTACTCTCAACTAGAAACAAATATCCTACTCTTCATCGTCATCTAATTCTCTCGATGAGACTTGGCAAATTCCTCGACTGGTGCTTTCAAGAAAGGTCAGCAAACTCAAGACCTCTGTACTTTCCCCGAAATCATTTCTAGCCAATTTAATCGCTTCTTGCAAACGATAACCTTGTCGAAACAACAGCTCAAAGGCGGCTTTGAGGGTCTCCATTCTCGCGGCTGAAAACCCATTTCTCCTCAGAGCAATCATATTCAGCCCGAACATTTGCGCTCGATAACCACCTGCCGCTCGAACAAAGGGAGGCACATCACGGCCCAGCGCCGAACAGCCTCCTACCATCGCATATTCCCCAATTCGAACATATTGATGGACTCCCACTAATCCGCCAATGACAACCGAATTCCCTACAGAAACGTGCCCAGCCAAATTTGCCGCGTTCGCCATGACAATGTGATTGCCAAGCTCACAATCATGCGCGACGTGGGTATAAGCCATCAAAAAATTATGATGCCCAATTCGAGTGATCCCATTTCCAAACACGGTACCTCGATTAATCGTCACATTTTCGCGAATTATATTATGATCACCCATACAGACTTTGGTAGGTTCATCTTTATATTGCAAATGTTGCGGGGGCGTCCCAATGGACACAAAAGGAGAAATTCGACAACACCGTCCAATTTCCGTGTGTCCTTCAATACACACATGAGGGGACAATTCGGTTTGATCGCCAATTGTGACATGTTCACCGATCACGCAATACGGGCCAATGCTAACATCTTCTCCAATATTCGCTTTTGGATGCACAATCGCGGTGGGATGAATGTTCATGATACGCTCATTTCATAATAGAACAATTTAACAACGCTGGGAGCAGTAAATTCAAAAACAAATGGGCTTCGATCTGTCCAAATTATGCCTCAACTTCATCTCTCACCATAGCCGTCATTTCTCCCTCACACACTAAAGCAGAATCGACAGAGATACGACCAGTCATCTTCCAGAATGGATCTTTCCTTCGAACTACTTCAACCTCCACACGTAATTGATCACCAGGAACAACTAGACGACGAAATTTGGCTTTTTCAATGCCAGTGAGAAAAACCGTAGGTCGCCCATTCCCCTCCGCCGTCTTTCTTGCCAAAACACCACCCACTTGGGCCATCACCTCAAGAAGTAACACCCCTGGCATTATAGGTTGTCCAGGAAAATGTCCTTGAAAAAATTGCTCATTTGCGGTGACATTCTTGATTCCGACAATCCGCTTAGCTTCCTCTAACTCAAGAATCCTATCTACCAATAAGAACGGATATCGATGTGGAAGTAAACCTTGGATTTCCACGATATCTAATTCCCCGTGGGCCATTGGGATCCCTCCTTATTTTCCTTCAAAGAATTCATCAGTTACCTCACTGGCAATTCTATTAAAAAAATTAAACCGCCCTTAGGGAGTGCCAGCTTTTTCACTCTCTAGATTCAAAGCCTGAATGACCTCTGCTGAAATATCCCAACTTTCCTGATGAAACAACGTTCCAGAGTTAGGACCATGCTCCACAACCAATCCTAAATTTTGATTAGTCGCAATCTGGGAAACCACGTCTCTCACGTTACGACGAAATTCATTTTGTAACTCTTGCTGTTTCTCCTGAACCTCACGATTCAAATCCGCGACCTTTTGTTGATAAACTCCCATTTTTTGCCGAAACTGTTCTTCTTTAATTTTTTTCGCTGATTCACTCAAAACCGTCATTTGGGCGCGCAAGGCATCTTCCAATTCACGAAGTTCCCTCTGTTCCAAATCAACGAGAGTCTGTCGGTCTTTCATAAACGCGTTGAGGTCGTCCGTCAGTCGTTGCCCTTTAGTCGTTTCCACTAGGATTCGTTGAGGATCCACCACTCCTATGACGAGATCAGCAGGAGCTTCTCCACTCACCGAAGCACAACTGGACAATATCATACTGATGAAAAATACCAAGCTGAGGTGCATCACGGCGATGCCCCACGAATCAAAAATATTGCAACCATTCCAACGATTACCCAAAAGCCTTCTCCTAATTTTCATCCTTCAACACTGACTAAAACACTGTCCCGATTGAAAATTCAAAAACCCCTTTTTTCTCGCCTGACTTTCGATCTAGATTAAAACCGTATGCGGCCCGAAGAGGCCCAAATGGTGATATCCATCTCACTTCAACCCCTGCCGCCTTTCGAAGGTCAAAGTCTAAATCCTCGCCCTGGGCAAAGCCTTTTCCATAATCGAAAAAGAGCACCCCATTTAACTTGGCATCCGGCAATACAGGAAAGATCAAATCATTATTAAAAATCAATTGTTTATTGCCGCCGTCAGGGTCATTACTAGAAGTGACAGGGCCAGCACGACCAAATTTAAATCCTCGCACTGTATTGATCCCGCCTACGAAAAAAAATTCAGGAATAGGGAGATCCTCCCCGCTAAACCCCGTCCCATATCCAATGCGCCCTCGAATGGCATGACGGAAATCCCAAAATGGTAGCGGAGTATATTTCAGCGCATCAAAGCCGACACTATAGAAATTATTCGACCCTCCAAGTAGTTCAGTCCCAAGACTGGTGCGAACACCAACTCGAATTCCTTTTCTAGGATCTAAATAAAAATCACGGGTATCTCGAAACAAACTGGTACGAAACCCGGTTGTGGATTGATTACCTTCCTGATCTTGAATAATTTCTTGAGCATCAGAATCAATATCATCAATGTTGATATGTTCTGCCACAAGGGTAAAACTTCCAGATAAGAATTCCGAAAACGCCCGGCCAAATGTCAGATTTGCCCCTGTCTTTTTTTCCTCGTAAGTCAAGAAATCCGTGTTTGTTCTGAACACATCCACCTGAAAAGAGGTTAAGGTATCAAAAATGGCTGGATTTCGAAAGGTGATAATACCTAATGTTCGGCGTCCACCCAACTGCCCTCGAATTTTCGCTAAATAGCCACGGCCTAAGAAATTCCCCTCTGAAATATCTGCGATAAGCGTAAACTGATCTAATGTACTAAACCCCCCTCCAATGCTAAATGCTCCAGTAGCTTTTTCTTTAACCTGAACATCTAAATCCACTTCCCCAGGAGAATTTTGTTTGGGCAAAATTTCAACAGTTTCAAAAAAATTCAAATTATTCAACCGTTCAAAGCTTCGTTTGATGGCAGGAGAATTGATCAGGTCTCGCTCATCCACACGCAATTCTCGCCGAATAACATTATCACGAGTTTTATTATTTCCGGTAATTCGAATATCTCGAATTCGTACCATTTCGCCCTCATCAATTATAAAACTAATCCGGGCACTTCTGGTGGCCGGGTCAGGTTCAACTGACGGGCTGACTTCAGTAAAGGCATACCCTCGTTCCCCGTAGAGATCTGTCACTCGAGTAATTTCATCTCGGATTTTGACGCGTTGAAAAACATCACCTGCCTGCACCGGCAGACCCTCGATCAATTCCTTTCCAGAAAATACGGTATTCCCTTTGTAATCAATATGACTCACAATGTACGGCTCTCCCTCGACAATAGGAAAAACCAGGGTAAACCACTCTTTCGTGTCATCCAAATCAATGCGAGGCATGCCGACTTGAATATCTAAATACCCCTTATTCATATAGACTTCTTTGATTCGCTCAATGTCATTAGGCACTTCATCTCGACGCAACATACCTGTATCGGAAAAAATAGACCACGGCCAGGACCATTCTTGATTAGCCATTAATTTTAATAGGAGTTTTTTCTTCAGGACGTCTCGCCCTTCAAATCCGATAGCTTTGATATGCGCTTCCTCCCCTTCTTCAATATAATAGGTCAAACGCGCTTGCCCCTCCTCTATCATATTGACAATCGGAACGACCTGAGCATGGTAATACCCTTTCTCCTGATACAATTTCCTGAAATGCTCGACCGAAACCTTCACTTGCTCTTGGTCAAGAAATGTCTGATTTCTGATGGTATTTTTCTCAGCCAGTTTCTCATCTGATAATTCATCATTGCCGTCATAGACGACTTCCACCGTAAAGGGTTTTTCCTTAACCTGAAAAGCCACAATCACTTCATTAGCAATGAGCTGCGTTGACACATCTACTTTTTCAAAAAACCCCATAGAATAGATTGTTTGAATTTGTTCTCGCACCTGCTCTTGGGAAAAGACGTCCCCTGGTTGAATCGACAACTTCCCAACAATCGCCTCACGATCAATATGCCGATTTCCTTCTATCTGAATTTGCTGAATACGATTCCCCTGGCTTTGGGCCCCTGAAAGACTCACTAACGCTAAAAAGAAAATCGAAACAAAAAAGACTACTCGGGGAATCTTGGCAAGGAAATGAAGAAAGAACCAGTGATGTCGGTTCATGAATTTACAATCATCCAAGCCAGGGAATTGTCGAAGCATACTCCGTGTCTAACTACAGTTTGGAAAACGGGCAAGAAGAATGTTTAGAAGGGGAAAAAGGATAATCGCGAGACGTGATGATATTTTTAAATAAATCCCTTATCATGAAATTATGATGATTGACATAAAGGGGAGAAGATCCACCACGTGAAAGATTGAGGTCTCAGGCACAGAGATGATGGATTATATTCAGGGAATGGATTCCTTGTAAAGCGAGCCTCACCAAAACAAGGCTATGCGGAGTATCACTAGCCGTGAATATCGCACTTCCGAAACCTTGACAACTTTTTTCGCCTTCTCCTAGTATCGAAAAACATTCATCCAGAAATCCTGGTGCCCCATCTTCATTTTCCTACTTCATTCGCCATCATCATGAATCCCATGGATATCCTGTTATGACAGAAGACACGCCTGATTTTTCGCCACCGGCCATTGAACATATTCCCCAGGAGTTACCGCTCCTGCCAGTTCGTGACATCGTAATTTTTCCGTATATGGTTCTTCCGCTTTTCGTAGGACGCGATCTTTCCATCAAAGCCATCGAAGCTGCCCTTGCGGGCGACCGATTGATCTTTCTTACTACACAGAAAAATCAAGAAACCGAACAACCGGCATCAGAAGATTTGCATCGTACAGGAACAGTTGGGGTCATCATGCGCATGCTGAAACTTCCAGATGACCGCATAAAAATCCTCGTGCAGGGGTTAGCCAAAGCTCGCATCCAGGACGTGACGCAAACAACTCCCTTTTTCTCAGTGCATATCGAGACGATCACGGAAAAGCCTCCAGCCATTTCTCCCTTAGAACATGAAGCCATTATTCGATCTGCTCGGGAAGGCTTAGAAAAATTACTAGGATTAGGCAAGGTCATTATGCCCGACGTCTTGACCGTCATCGAAAACCTCGATGATCCAGGGCGTCTGGCGGATATTCTAGCCTCTAACCTCGGACTGAAAATCGATCTAACCCAAGAAGTGCTAGAAATCGAAGAACCTCTGGCTCGCCTGAAGCGCGTGAATGATATTCTAGGAAAAGAGCAAGAAGTGCTGGCCATGCAGCACAAGATCCAAGCCGAAGCCAAAGGGGAAATGGATAAAACCCAACGCGAATATTTCCTCCGTGAGCAACTCAAAGCCATTCAAAAAGAACTCGGCGAGCTTGATGACCGTACCGAAGAAGTCGCAGATTTTCGCCACCGCATTCAAGAAGCCAAGATGCCGGAAAAAGTACTGAAAGAAGCTGAAAAACAACTCAAGCGTCTTGAGAAGATGCACCAAGAATCTGCTGAGGCCGGCACAATTCGTACCTATCTAGAATGGCTTGTAGAGGTACCATGGAGCCGTCACTCGACAGATAATTTAGATATTGCCCAAGCTTCCAAGGTCCTCCATGAGGACCATTATGATCTCGAGCGTGTCAAAGAACGAATCCTGGAGTATTTGGCGGTACGCAAACTCAAAGCCAAAATGAAAGGACCGATCTTATGTTTTTCCGGCCCCCCAGGAGTCGGAAAAACTTCTTTGGGAAAATCCATTGCGCGAGCGCTAGGACGGGAATTTGTCCGTATCAGTCTTGGGGGAACACGCGACGAAGCAGAAATACGCGGCCATCGACGCACCTACGTTGGGGCGCTTCCCGGAAGAATTATTCAAGGACTCAAACAAGCTGGGACGAATAATCCTGTGTTCATGCTCGATGAGGTCGATAAAATTGGCATGGACTTTCGAGGCGATCCCTCAGCGGCTCTCCTAGAAGTCTTGGACCCTGAACAAAACAATGCCTTCGTTGATCACTACCTTGGAGTCCCAGTGGATTTGAGCGATGTGATGTTTATTACTACTGCCAATTTAATAGACCCCATTCTCTCTGCCTTGCGAGACCGCATGGAAATCATCGAAATCCCTGGCTACTCTGAAGAAGAAAAACATGGCATTGCCCAACGCTATCTCATCCCTCGACAACTTGAAGAACATGGGATCACCACAGAGCATTTCCACCTTACAGACGCATGCTTGACCCACATTATTTCCCAGTACACCAGAGAGGCGGGAGTTCGAAATTTAGAGCGGGAATTAGCTAAGGTCATGCGAAAAATTGCCAAACGCATTGCTGAAGGGAAGATCAAAAAATATCAGGTATCTCCTCGAAATCTCCATCAGTTCTTGGGAGTTCCAAAATTTGTCCCCGAACAGGAGCAGGAGAAAGACGAAATTGGTGTGTCAACTGGACTGGCTTGGACCGAGGCTGGTGGGGATGTCTTGTATGTTGAAGCCTCAACAAGCAAGGGCAAAGGACAATTGACGTTAACGGGTCATCTTGGAGAAGTCATGAAGGAATCTGCTCATGCAGCCTTAAGTTATATCCGTTCCCAGGCCCGTCAATTAGGCATAGATTCAAGCGTGTTTGCGAAACAAGACATTCACATTCATGTCCCCGCAGGTGCCATTCCTAAAGACGGTCCTTCTGCTGGAATCACCATTGCCACGGCACTGGCTTCCTGTTTGAGTCGATTACCGATCAAACGCGATATCGCCATGACTGGAGAAATTACCTTACGTGGCCGCATTCTCCCCATCGGAGGCTTAAAAGAAAAAGTATTAGCGGCCAAGCGTGCGCACATCCAAACGATTATTATTCCCAAACGTAATCAGAAAGATTTAGATGATATTCCAAAACATCTCGTGCGAGGATTAGAATTTATCGCTGTTGATAGCATGTCAGAAGTACTAAAAACAGCCCTACGCACAAAAACACCAAAGCTGAAATCCGCCAGGATCCCTTCTCATACTACTTCAGGACGTCGTAAAAAAGTGGCATCCCCTAGCAACGCGCGGACACCTATACGCCAGAAGGTGACCAAGGCTCCCTGAGCCACTAGCTATGTCCCCGAACCGCCGGCCGGCGCGCCTTTCGAATTTTGGGGAATTCCAACTCATTCAATCTATCCCACGTCAATTGACCACACAGGGATTTCACCCAACAGTCGGGACAGGAGATGATGGAGCCGTATTGCCTCCCACCCCACGACAGCAGGTCGTCATCTCAACAGACCTTCTTGTTGAAAACATTCACTTTACGCGACAATCCACAACCTTTTACAACATTGGGTACAAATCGGCCGAAGCCAACCTCAGCGATATCGCAGCGATGGGTGCTATCCCAACAGCTATTTTTGTCGCCATTGCCTTACCCCCTTCTCTTACCAACAAAGATTGGAAGGAGTTTTATCGAGGCTTGGCTGGCGCCTGTAAGCGCCATAAGGTGCAACTTCTTGGAGGAGATACCTCCTCTTCTCCCTCATCATTATTTATCGCAATCACCATCACAGGACTCGTCAAGCCTCATCATATTCTGACTCGGCAGGGAGCAAAGAGGGGCGATCTCATCTATGTGAGTGGCACCCTAGGTGATTCAGCCGCAGGGCTCGCGTATCTCAAAAAATATTCACACCCTCCCAAGCCTTCGACCCTATCAAAACCAATGAATTATTTAGTACACCGCCATTGGCAGCCCACGGCCAGAATTGCACTCGGACAGCTTCTCGCATCGCAACCCTATGCTTCGGCCACCATGGACCTATCAGATGGGTTATCTGGGGACCTCACTCATCTCTGCCGACAAAGCCGGGTGGGGGCATTAATTTATAGTGCCAAAATTCCCATGTCCCAGCAAATGCAATATTATGCCACACGAATTCGGGCTAACCCATTTCAGTGGAGCCTTCATGGCGGAGAAGATTACGAATTACTGTTTACCATACCTCTAAAATGGCAACATGCGCTTGAAAAAATGGCGAAAAAGCAACGGATACCCATCACCCACATCGGGGCCATTCAACCTAAGCGGTTCGGCATCCGAATAGAACAGAGTGACCAGTCACAGGATATGTTACTCCCAGGTAGCCATGAACATTTCTTGGAATAAATACACCTGCACGAGGCCTTCATGCTAGGGATTCAGTCTTTGCGCCAACGTCTCATGCAAGTACTCCATCTGCAAGAAACGCCTCACCGAACAGCCCTCGCCTTCGCCATAGGAGTCTTTATTGCCTTTGCTCCTCATTATTTGCTTCATACCGCCAGTGCGATATTCTGTGCTTGGATATTTCGGTTAAATTATGTAGCGATCTTGCTTGGGGCCCTTATCAACAACCCATGGACAATGATCCCGATTCTCGCAGCAAGTCTCTATACCGGAATGTTTCTGATGGGAGAATCATCACAACCAACCATTGAATGGCACCTACTCACGATGGACAACCTTTTTGACATGTTATCGCCATATCTCATTCCATTTCTGGTTGGCGCCAGTACCCTCGCTGTCATTGGCTCGCTATTGGCCTATCCGATTATGCGGTGGACCATTACACGATTCCACAGCATAACGAGGCGCGAAGCATCCGAAACACACGTATGACGTCTCAACAATTCTGCCCTATCTAAGACTCGCACCTAACACACATGCCGTTTACCGAACTCGCTTCGCCGCCATTTGATGGCGTCTCTCTTTTAGCAGATCCTATTCATGGCTACATTTCGCTCACTGTTCCTTATACGCACCCTTCAACAGGCGAAATGACAGAAAAAGATCTTGTCGACTCTCCATGGGTCCAACGCCTTCGCTACATTCTTCAACTCCAAAGCGCACATTGGGTCTATCCAGGGGCAGAACATACTCGCTTTCAGCATTCGTTAGGGACGATGCATTTGGCCGGACGTTTTGTAAGACAGCTCTATCCCTCACTGCGACAAATCATCCCGAATATTCCCTCCCTGCCGTTTCTTGAAGAATTTGTCAGAATCACGGCCTTGCTCCATGACATCGGACATGGCCCTTTTTGCCATTTTTTTGACCACCACTTTCTCCATCAATACCATCTCACTCACGAAATAGTAGGGCAACACATTATTCGAGATCATTTAGGATCAATCATCCGAAATATTCAGCGAAGTCCGTCCGGCCCCTTTGCACAGGGCGAGCATCTGAACCCCGAGCATATCGCTTTTCTGATCCTCAAAGATCCGCACCAATCTACGGAAGGCCTGCCACCGTGGGTCATGGCCTTACGCCCTCTCCTAGGTGGGATTTTCACGCCGGATAATTGCGACTATGTGTTGAGAGATTCCTATATGTGCGGAGTCGCCATAGGTCCCGTCGATATCGAACGTCTCCTCCATTACACGTTTTTTTCTGCTCAGGGCCTGACAATCCATCAGTCAGGGCTGTCGGCACTTCAGATGTTTTTGCATGCCAGACTGTATCTCTATGCCAACGTCTATTACCATCGCACCACACGTGCCATCGATCTTCATCTCCAGGAAATTTTTCAACCAACGATGGAACTCCTGTTTCCTCACAATCCTCTCAAGGCGTTATCTCGCTATGTACATCTGACCGACTGGCACGTCATGGAAACGGTTCGATCTTGGCCAAAATCTCGGCATCCAGAAAAACGACGCCTCGGGGCCGAATGGGCCAAAATAATGGGGCGCCATGTGAAATGGAAAACCGCCTTTAGTCATTTAGTTCCAATGCCTCAAGGATCCTCTTCGTTTCAACCACAAGCGTTTTTATCTCGACTACGCCAAACCCTGCCACGAAAATGGCGGCAAACAGATATTCGGGTAGACTTTGCCTATAAAGACCCACGCCCCAT
>JAJDBR010000097.1 GCA_029261275.1 Nitrospirales bacterium | reverse complement strand
GGAAGACACCAAATAAAAAGCTGATGCCGAAAAAGAAAACCGCAAACAAGCGGCCTATATGTTTCCTACTGATTTGGTAGATATCAATCTGAAAGGGTGAACATTTTCTAAGTATGGTTGGGATAGTATTCATTAGTTTTTGCCCTCCTTTCCTTATGCCCCGTCATAAGCCTTTTGAGACATGTGTCTAGAAATAGTGGAGTCTACTTAAGAATAGCGCAATTTTTAAAATGGTCAAGACCGTGTTCTACACAAGAATCGGGTAACTACATTGTTGGGGATCGCGACCAGCCCTTTTGGGGAAACATCCGCTTTGCTCTATGAAATCCTCCATTCAGAGATGAGGAGGTTGATCTTCAACAGAGAGGGGGAAGCCGGATGGCGTTCTTGGATTCTGTTCAATTGGCTGTAAGTCAGGTATGTCTTTTCGTGGATTGACGCCGAGTTGTTGAAATTTTCGAGCTGACGGCAAAATACGATTTTCTAATGAAGCCACAGTCGCATTGTATGACTCAACTGCACGGCCTAAGGTTTGTCCCACTCTGGAAAAATGCTCGGCCATGGTGCCCATTCGCTCAGCCAATTCTTGGCCTAAGAGGCTAATCCGTTGTGCTCCTTCCGTCACCTGTTCTTGTCGCCAACCATAAGCAATGGCTCGCAACAATGCGATGAAGGTGGTGGGTGTGGCAATGACAACTTTCTGTGTTAACGCGGACTCAATGAGTGATGGGTCCTGTTCCGCCGCCGCGGCCAAAAAAGAATCGTTGGGAATGAACAACACGACAAATTCTGGTCCTGCTGGAAATTGATCCCAATATTCTTTTGAGGCGAGCTGACGAATATGCGTTTTGATGTGGTCTGCGTGCCGTTGTAATGCGGCGTCACGAGATGCATCAGTGGTGGCTTCCAAGCTTTCTAAAAAGGCGATCAGTGGCACTTTTGAATCTACGACCACCTCTCGCCCGGCGGGAAGTTTGACGATCATATCAGGACGCAAGCGACCTGTTTCTGTTGCCACACTTTGCTGTTCGTGAAAATCACAATACGCTGACATCCCCGCTAATTCTGCTGTCTTACGCAAGGCAATTTCACCCCATCGGCCTCGTACGTGAGGAGAGCGCAAGGCATTCACAAGCTTGGAGGTTTCGGTTTGGAGGGTCGACTGAGCGGTAGCCAAATGTTTCAATTGTTCGCTCACCGAACTGAATTCACGAAGCCGCTTATCTTCTAAATCTTTGGTTTCTTTTTGATAGGTACGCAGGGATTCGGAGAGTGGGCTCATTAAAGCTTCTAGGGAAGTGTGGCGATGATTCAGTTCGATAGCCGTTTCGTCTTTGAGCGCTTTGAATTTTTCTTCGGCTAATGCCAGGAATCCCTGATTATTGCCGGCCAAGGCTTCGGAGGCCAAGGAGCGGAACGTGTCTGATAAGGTGAGCTTGGCCTCGTCCAACATGGCTCGTTGAGATTCGAAGTGTTGTTGGGTATCCATTAATTTAGTCTCTGCCGAAACTTTCGCAACTTCCATGAGACGAAATTCCCTGCGAAGATCGTCGTACTCTTGATGCAGGGACGACAACTGATTTTGGAGGTCTTCCGATTGGACCTTACTCCCGGCGAGTTGGGCTTGGACGGTCTGGAGCGCTTCTAGCTTCCGGCTTCGATAAATGAGAGAACATAAGACCCAGGCCAGAGTTGCACTTATAAAGGCGCAAGCTAACAGCCACCAGATGTTTTGAAGATCTTGAAGATTATTCACGTATAGTAGGGAATGGGTTTCGTGTGTAACTTCCAGGAAGATATCCTACCCTGACAAAACTTCCTTGGTCTTTTCAACTCTTGATACACGATCCTGAGAAAATAAAGAGTGCCCTCTTCAATAAAGATCCCTTATTCGAGGGTTTAGGAATACGCATTTATGGACGATTTCCGTATTTCTGGGTACAGTAATAGCAGAACCGAGTAGAGTTTGGGCCCTTAGACGACCGGGAGAAGGTGTATGGAGAAAAAACATCGAGTTTCTCTATGGTATTTCATTATCGCATTTTGGGCCTTAATTATTCTTCAAGAAGTCTATGTAGCATCGCAGCATATGGATGAAGTCCCCTATAGCCAATTTAAGGCTTGGGTTCAAGGCGATAAGGTGGCAGAAGTCTCCATTACGGACACGATCATTCATGGCAAGTTAAAACAGGATCGTGATGGGGAGAGTACCCAGTGGTTTCAAACGGTGCGGGTAGACGATCCAGATTTGGTTCGACTACTCGAGGAAAAACAAGTGGAATTTGCGGGGGTGGTCATCAGTACTTTGTGGAAAGACGTGGCCTCCTGGGTTGTGCCGATTTTAATCTTTGCTGGGATTTGGTTCTGGCTCTTGCGAAAACTTGGGCAGGGAGCTGGGGGCGGATTTATGCGTATTGGGAAATCCAAAGCCAAGGTGTATATGGACAAGGATATCCCTACGCGTATGAAAGATGTGGCCGGGGTCGATGAAGCCACGGAGGAGTTGTTAGAGGTCGTAGAATTTTTACGCACACCGGAAAAATATACGCGAATTGGGGGAAAGATTCCCAAAGGGGTCCTGCTGGTCGGGCCTCCGGGTACAGGAAAAACCTTGCTCGCGAAGGCCATTGCCGGAGAAGCGGGTGTCCCGTTTTTCTCCATTAGTGGGTCCGAGTTTGTCGAAATGTTTGTGGGAGTTGGGGCGGCCCGTGTCCGTGATTTATTTGAACAAGCCCAAGCGAAGGCGCCTTGTATTATTTTTATCGATGAGCTTGATGCGATAGGAAAGGCTAGAGGATCAGGGCCGATGGTGCATGAGGAACGAGAGCAAACCCTGAATCAACTCTTGGTTGAAATGGATGGGTTCGATCCTCGTGTTGGCGTGATTATATTGGCAGCGACGAATCGACCAGAAATTTTAGATCAAGCCTTGCTTCGTGCCGGACGATTTGATCGGCAAATTTTGGTTGACCGTCCTGATCGGATAGGACGAGCGGCGATTTTGGCCATTCATGCACAATCCATCAAGCTGTCGCCTGAAGTGGAATTAGAAAGCATTGCGGCCATGACACCAGGGATGGTTGGGGCCGACTTGGCAAATGTTGTTAATGAAGCCGCACTGCTGGCCATTCGTCGTGGGCGAGAGACTGTAGAGCAGCAGGATTTTCAAGAAGCGGTCGAACGCGTCATTGCGGGGTTGGAAAGGAAGAATCGAGTGCTGAGTCAAGAGGAACGTCGGCGGGTCGCCCATCATGAAGTCGGACATGCGTTGATTGCGATATCGTTACCCGGTTCCGATCCAGTTCATAAAATTTCCATCATTCCGCGTGGCATTGCGGCCTTGGGCTATACCCTTCAATTGCCCACTGAAGATCGGTATTTATTGACTCGGACAGAATTAGAAAATCGGATTGCCGTGCTGTTGGGTGGGCGAGCGGCGGAAGAGTTGGTCTTTGGCGAAGCGTCGACTGGCGCTGCTGATGACTTACAGAAGGCCACAAGCATTGCTAAGCGAATGGTCAAAGATTATGGCATGAGCGAGAAATTAGGGACGGTCGCTTTGGATCAATCAGTAAAACCAACCTTTATGTCCTCAGCTGAATCAAATTCTGGTACATCCTATTCCGAGAAAACTGCACAAGAAATTGACTCAGAAGTCCGGCGGTTAATTGATGAGCAAGGGCAGCGCGTTCAGGCTTTGCTGGCGAAGTTGCATCCTGTGCTGTTGACTGCCGCACAGCAATTACTTTCTGCAGAAGTCATGACGGGCGATGAACTACAGGCTTTTCTCACTCCCAAGGAAGACGAACCCATTCCTCAGTAAACACTTCCAATTTCATGCGCTCTGTGGCGTGTACCCTGATCCCTGGAGTTGGCTTCATTAGCTGATGTTGCTGGCGCCCGTACGGCAAAGAATTTTCCTGCTTGCTTCCTCATTCGTCTCAAGCCAATGTGGGAAGAATCATTCCCGACAATTGATTCGATCATGACTGAGACGTGAACAATTAATGGCTTGAATGTGGGGCAGGGGACCCTCCATGCTGAGGGTGATGAATGTCTTGGGTTTCATGGGTTGTTTGGATGTCATAGACGGCCCCCTCTTTTTCCAGGACCTCGGTCCCATATCGATAATTGGGAGACATCGTATTATGGGCCATGCGCCGATCTATTGGATCCTGAAACTCTATTTTGGTTTTTGCCGTTTCGTTGGCGAGGACCGCCACTTCCATACTTAAAAATCCTCCCATACCCGCATGCCAGGCCACGAGGGAATAGACACCTTCCGGAACATCGGGAAGAGTGAAATTCCCCTCCGCATCAGTAATGGCGTAGTACGGGTTGTCTACTCTGACGCCCCAGCTTTGCATGTACGTATGAAAGCCGCATTCCAAGTATAAAATCCTACGACCCTGGGAGAACTGAACCGTGTCGAGCATCGCCTCTCCAGGTTTGTGTTCATGATCCTTAATTCGATTCTTAGGATGGAATGGATTCAGCCGAAGTGGGCGATGAAGCATCACTTTTGAGCCGAAGGGCGCTGTTTCATAAATTTGTACATCATGAATAATGGGATCCATATTCACGATGTGGAGTGGTTGTTGGTTTTTCACAACTGAGACCCAGGGAGCAAAGAGGCAATCCTCCACTGTGACTTTGACGGGACCTTTTTCGGTGAAAGGTTTGCCTTGAGAAATTCCCTCAAGAAAGACCACCGTATTTTGGAGTCCTCCATCCGGCGACACTTGAAATTCATCCACCAGACGCCACCCTGTTCCTGTCGATATTCGCCCACAAAAATCTGTGTCGGGATTGGTAATGAGGCTGTACGCCAATGCCGGGGGTTCTTTCCCCGCCAAGGTCACCTTGCCGGTAATGGTGCCACCGTTCGAAACGGTGTTTTCTGTATAGGCCAATACTGGCGAAACAAAGCTGATAGCCAGTGCAATGGTGAAAAACCCAAACGCGAATCTCATGGATCAATCCTTTGGTAAAGCGAAAAAAACCTGTATCAATTAAATAAATAAGGATTCTAAGGAATTTCTGAGCCCAATTTCCAGTCCCCCCCCCCACCTCCCCGTCAATAAAATCGTCGGTCTACCAATTTCTCAAATTACGAGCATGTACAAGCTTAGAACGTCCAGCGCTTAAGGATTGCGTTGAGGCAATTGTCCGCACTTCTTATCCTCGAGACTGTCGCACACTTCCCCACCATCTTCGCCTTTTTTTGATGAAGGCCTTTCTTTTCAGACATTTCTTCAAATTTTCCTTGAGAATTCCTGTTCATTAGGGGAAAGGCATATCTCTTGCCAAATCTCTATTGAAGACCCAAAAAAGTTGGGTTAGTCCACGAGGTTTTGATGACCGGTATGAAATTTCTCCTAAACATTGCAAAGGATGTGGCATCCATGTGGAAGAATGTCCTTCCGATGGCCTTGAAATGATCAAGGAAATTAGATAGGGAAAAAGATTCAGCTCATAGCGAATCACGAAGGGAGACAAGCCATGAAATATCTGTTGGCGGTAGATGGATCGGATCAATCGTTGGATGCCACACGTGTGTTAGAAGCCCTCACCACAGCCGAAAGTTTAAAAGTGCTGCATGTGGTCGATGTCCCAGGTATTCCGTATCCAGCCATGGGGGCCAATGTCGCGAAAGATTTAGCTATGACAGTGGAAAAGGCGATGAAGGAAGAAGGGGAGCGGGTTTTGGATCAAGCCGTGTCACTGTTGCCTCTGCACCCAGGGTCCGTGTCAAAACAATTGGAGATGGGCACTCCGGCCGAATCAATCTTGAAAACGGCTCAAGAAGAAAAAATCGACTTGGTCGTCATGGGTGCCCGCGGATTAGGACGTATTCGAGAACAGATCTTTGGAAGTGTCTCACATCGGGTGATGACGCATGCTCCTTGCTCGACTCTTCTGGTTAAACAACCCGTTCGGAGCATCAAGAACTTGGTCATTCCTATTGACGGGCAGGAAGATTCGGAGGCGATCCTGAGCTTTTTCAAAAAAAATCCGTTTCGAGAACCTTGCTCGGTTACGGTCCTTCATGTGTTGCCTTTGGTTGATCCGGTGTGGCCCGTGGGGGCGATGATCCCACAAGAATTTCGCAAAGAAATGGTCAGCTATGCTGAGAAGTTTACACAGGTGCTGTGCATAGAGTTGGAGCGGCTGGGGCATCAAGCCAAAGGGCTGGCTATCGAAGGAGCCACTTCGGTCAAGATTGGCGAAGAGGTCAAAAAGACCAAGCCCGATCTTTTAGTCATGCGACCGCAGAGTCAATCAGGGGTGAGCCGGTTTTTCTTAGGGAGTGTTTCACATTCGGTCGTCCATCATACGGACTGTTCGATCTTATTAGTCCGGGAATAAGACCGAAGCCGTAGAAAATGTGTGATTGAGCCACCTTCAGTAATAGTGGGTCAGGTAGAGGAATTTCAGAACAAACCAAGAGGTTGGAAATTTCATGAACGCGAAATGGTATCTCTTTGGTGCGATTGCTCTGGGAGTGGTGGTCTTTTTCTATCTTTTCCTTTGGTGTACAGACCCTTGTCATTAAAGGATCTTTGGATCAGGAATCTACCTTTATCGCTGTCATTCCCGCTTGCTGTTAGCGGGAATCTATCTTAGGCTTGTTCTCATGAATACCTGCCCCTGCCAATAACCGCAGGGGCAAGCTCACAAACGCGTAGGTATGACAAAAGAGTGACAGCTCCTCGCTATCGACTGGCGGAGATGACAAAATTAATAATGGCTGTCCGCCCTGGTTAAGATGAGGAATTCGTTTTCCACCCTCGTTTCATCTGAATATACATAAATGAGGCGGTCCAGGTGATGAGGAGAAGTCCGGTTAAGGCTTCCATGCCTGTCAGAAATCGAATGTGCCCTTTGGGAATCAGGTCCCCAAATCCCAACGTGGTATACGTCACAAAGGAGTAGTATCCACATTCAGACAGGGTATGGGTAAAGCCACCCTCCAGCGAACCGAATTGACCTGACTTGGTTAAATAATAATACCCTAATCCAAAGACCCATATTTCGATCACATGAGCGATTATGGCTCCGAACATACAGATCAATAGAGCCAGGCGGAAGCGGCTGTGAGGAGAGAGCATAAAGTCTGTTAACCAACGAAGTGCCTCAAAGTGGATGAGAACAGCTAACGCAACTAAGAAGGCGGTCACAAGGAGAGTAATGAACATGGATGTTGTGAAATTGTGGGAGGCGTACTTGATCCAACGATAGAAAATTTCTTAAATATTAGCAAATTCTTGGGAGTTGTTCTCCTGAAAGAAGGTCGAGAATCCTGTGAGTGCCATATTGGGTTTGAAGTGTGACGAGTGCCTGAGGTGGTGTTGATTCAGTCACTCCAATTTCTCCGATATCCGTGGCTTCTTGTGAAACGGCATGTCGATGTAGAATAGAAAGTGCCTCATCCACGTGCTCGTGTGGAAGAAATATCGCGAATCGCCCTTCATTCGCCACATAGAGCGGATCCAGCCCGAGTATTTCACAGGCGCCACGGACCGGTTCACTTATCGGTATTCGTGGTTCTTCAATGGTCATAGGGCGCTGAACAGCTGTGGCGAGTTCATTGAGGGCGCTGGCGAGCCCCCCGCGAGTTAAATCTCTCATGCAATGAATCGAGATGTCTTGCTGAAGCAAGTCGGTCACGACGTGATGGAGTGGTGCGGAATCGCTACGCAAGTCCCCTGAAAATTCTAATCCTTCGCGCTGGCTTAACACGGCCATGCCATGTGCGCCCAAGTCTCCGCTGACGATGATCCGATCCCCAGGGGTCAGACGATGTGGGCCGATATCGACTGATGAAGGAATCACACCAAGGCCCGTGGTATTAATGAAAATCTGGTCGCCTTTCCCCCGATCCACAACTTTCGTGTCGCCACAAACAATGTGAACTCCACAATCCTGTGCAGTCTTTGCCATAGACGATACGACCTGTTTGAGGGTAGCAATCGGTAATCCCTCTTCCAGAATAAATCCGGCACTCAGGTAACGTGGGCTCGCTCCCATCATGGCAAGGTCATTGATCGTGCCATGCACCGCCAGGCTACCAATGTCGCCCCCTGGGAAAAAGAGTGGTTGGACCACATAGGAATCGGTTGTCATAGCCAAGCGACCATCCTGGGCAGGCAGGACGGCACTATCTTGTAACGCGTTCAAATATGAATTGGAAAAAGCCTTCAGGAAAATTTCATGAATCAGTTGTTGCATGAGACGTCCACCGCCGCCATGGGCGAGGCGAATGGTGTCATCCGACGCGAGCGGTAAGGGACATTGAGGTTCGAGGGAATAATTCTGAGACATGAATTACAGTTGAGCAACCTTTGAAGGACGGTACTGAAAATACGCCGCGCAAGCCCCTTCACTCGACACCATGGGGGCACCAAGGGGATGATCTGGTGTACATCGAGTCCCAAATGCGTGGCAGTCTGCAGGTTTCATAAGGCCTTGAAGAATGCGACCGCTTTGACATTCGGATGATGGGGAGGTGGTGGAGTCAGTCAGGTGAATGCGATTGTGGAAGTGTTGGAGAGCATCAAATTGGGCAAAGGCCGGACGAAGTTGGAGGCCGCTTTTGGGGATATTCCCAATTCCTCGCCAAATGCGCGAAGAGGGTTCAAAGACCTCATCAATAACTTTTTGCGCATCCAGATTTCCTGCCAGGCGCACCGATCGAGCATATTGATTTTCCACGACAGAGCGTCCTTCCTCCAATTGGTGCACGACCATCTTCACACCTTCCAGAATATCTACTGGCTCAAATCCGGTCACCACAATGGGTACCTGAAACTTTTTGCTGATGGGTTGGTATATGTCATAGCCCATTATTGTGCACACATGTCCAGCGGCAAGAAATCCCTGTATGCGATTTTCAGGCGAAGAAAGCAGCGCTTCCATGGCAGGAGGGACGAGCACATGAGCCACAAGGACGAAAAAATTATGAAGCTCCATTCGTTGCGCCTGAAGAATGGCCATGGCCTGAGCCGGGGCTGTGGTTTCAAAGCCCACCGCAAAGATGACGATCTGGTGCGAGGGATTCGCTTGGGCGATGGCGACGGCGTCGAGAGGAGAATAGACGATGCGAACATCTCCTCCTTGGGCTTTGACCTTGAGTAGGTCCTCATGGGTTCCTGGCACACGGAGCATGTCTCCGAATGAACACAAAATGACATCGGGAAGCTTCGCAAGTTCGCAAGCCGTGTCAATCAATTCAATGGGAGTGACACAAACCGGACAGCCCGGGCCATGGATCAGAGTGATCTCGGGGGGCAACAGCCGATCCAGCCCATACCGGACGATGGAATGGGTTTGGCCGCCGCAGACTTCCATAATGGTCCAGGGATGGTGAGTGATGTGATGGATTTCCCTGGAAAGCGCTTCCACCGCTTTCGGGTCTCTGAATTCATCCACGTATTTCATGAAGAAGGACTCTCATTGTTTTAACCAGAACGCAGTTGTTCAATCAACGCTAACGATTCTTTAGCCGCTTGCTCATCCACTTTGCTGATAGCAAAGCCCACATGAACGATCACGTAATCGCCAATTGAAGCCTCTGGAACCAACGCCAAACACACCTCTTTCGTCACTCCAGCAAACGAAACCGTTCCTGTGCGGAGTTCATCATCTGCAATGCGTTGAATTTGTCCAGGAACGGCAAGACACATATTTTTCTGCCTATGACGGTAGAAATGTGGCGAGGGTCTCTAATTTTAGCCCGCAGGTTTCTTCCCAATTATTTCAATTGATTCGTTGAAAAAATTAATTAGTTGAATGAAAGTAGTATCGATGTTGAGTATTTGGGAATTTACATAATCGGCAGCTGTTTTGTTGCTAGTATAAGACAAACGTTTCTTTGGAATTCTTTTCCCATCTTTATCAAAAATAGTTTCAGGAAGACATAACGTGTGAATCTGCTGATTTTCCTGATGCAGCGTAAACCCAAACCCTGTCCCACCTAATGGTGATTCATGTTCAGTGTAATTTCTAAGGTCGCTTAAATCTTTCCCCCAAGAATGCCAGGAATCAACCAAAAAACTTAGATAAGGAAGTTTGGAAAAACTATTGTTTTGTTTGAACTCGTTCACAAAGCCACCTAAGGAATCAACTTTGGGCAATTCCTGCTTTAGGTTAGGGCGAAAAAACAGCCACGCACCATCTAAAAAGCGTTTCCCTGAAAAAAGGAAACTTTCAAATTCCATGGTCATCCCCATAACTTGCCAATAACGATCTCTTTCTTCATTCGGACAGTCAATCCCTGGGTTAAAGTCAGATGGTGCATGACCATTCCCTAGGCCTAGATGAATTAAATTGCTTTTGTGATATCGGGCTGACTCTACCAGATGGACCAATTCCAAGGAATTTCTCCTAAAAGGTTCCTTAAGAGTATTAAAAATTAATGGTAGATGTTGGCTTATTACCGATATCATCTGTTTTCCGATTCAAGGAAGTAATAGAGGTAATAGCTTGGCCTAAGGCAAGACCTCCATCGTTGCAAGGGAACTTCTGGGAAAAATAAACTGAGAACCCCCGTTTCGTGAGTTCGGATTCGGAAAGCTTGAGGAGTAGTGCATTTTGGAAGACGCCTCCTGAGAGAACGATCTGAGGGCACTGAACGCGCTCTGCAACGTCAGCTATCAACATGGCGAGTGCCTGATGGAATCTCAATGCTATCGCTGCCGGGCTTTTTTGTTCTGAGATGTCCCGGACGATGGTAGAGATCAATGGTCGCCAATCGGCCACCAAGGGCCCTTCCGATTCTGACTGAAGCTCTAAGGGAAGGCGATAGGGCTGAGGATGAGTTTTCTCCATTTCGCTTTCTGCTAAACATTCAAGAGCCATGGCCGCTTCACCTTCAAAGCTTACGACTTGTGAGAGACCTAATAACGCACTCACCCCATCAAAGAGCCGACCGATACTGGTCGTGATCGGACAATTGACATTTTTGTCCAATACGGCAACTAAAGACCGTGTCATATTTGGTCCTAAAGATTGAAGTGGCGGAAGATGCCATTCAAACACGACCTCACCGAAAACCTCATACAGTAAGGCCAGTGCTACCCGACGTGGTTTTCGCATGCACACCTCTCCACCCGGTAGACGGAACGGTCTCACATGAGCAAGGCGTGTGAGCTTGGCATCATGGCAAAGAAGAAACTCTCCGCCCCACATCGTTTCGTCTAACCCAAATCCTGCTCCATCCCAAGCCACGCCAAGGACAGGGCCTTGTAATCCATGTTCAGCTTGGCATGCGGCGATGTGGGCATGGTGATGCTGGATTGGCATGACAGGAATGTTGTGCTGCTTCCCAAACTGATGGGCAAATCTTGATGAGCGATAGTCCGGATGGCTGTCGCAGGCAATGGCTTGAGGTGTGAGGTGAAACAAGGTCAGCAGATCAGCAATGGTTCGTTCAAATTGAGCTGAGGCTTCAGGAGTCGAAAGATCTCCGATGTGTTGACTGACGATAATCTGATCGCCAGTGGTCACGGCCACCGTATTTTTGAGGTGGCCGCCGACAGCCAAGATTTGAGGCAGCCTGTGATCAGCGCCAAAACCTGGTTTCACCGCTAGGGGGGTAGGCACATACCCGCGTGCGCGACGACGCATCACACATTTGTCGTTGACGACTTGAACCACTGAATCATCAACGGGTCTCACGATGGGGCGATTATGCACCAGAAAGGCATCGGTAATACCGTGAAGCCGATGTACTGCATCCTGTTCATCAATGACGAGGGGTTCTTCGGATCGGTTCCCACTCGTGGCGATGACTGGAATGAGGAGCTCATTCATCAAAAGATGATGGAGAGGTGTATGGGGAAGCATGGCGCCTACATGGGGATTATTGGGTGAAACCTCCCCTGCCAAGGTGGATGTGTTTCTTTTTTTGACTAATACGATAGGGGCAGCAGGGGAGGTTAAAAGGGTAGCCTCATCTGTAGAGACCAAGCAATGTTGTTCGACGGATGCCAGGGAATGAAAGAGTACCGCCAATGGTTTGGTTGGCCGAATCTTGCGTTGGCGTAAGCGTTGAACGGCTTCTGATGATTTAGCATTCACCCATAGTTGAAATCCTCCCAACCCTTTTACGGCCAGTATCTGGCCCTGTTTTATAATACTGGAGGCGGCGTGAAGGGCCTGTTCTCGGTGGGCCAGGAGGTTCCCTCCGTGATTCCATAATTCAACCTGCGGCCCACATGAAGGACAGACGATCGTTTCCGCATGGAACCGGCGGTCAGAAGGATCATCATATTCCCGTTGGCACTCATCGCAGAAGAGGAACTGATGCATCGTCGTGTTGAGACGATCGTATGGCAGGCGAAGCGCAATACTGAATCGTGGCCCGCATTGGGTACAGGTGGTGAATGGATAGCGATACCGGCGTGACTGTGGGTTCTTCATGTCTTGAAGGCAGCCTTCACAGGTCGCGAGGTCTGGTGAAATAACTGATTGCGTCTGATCATCCCCTTGGCTGGGATGAATAAAAAAAGTCGGTTGGCCAATGACGGGAATGTGGGTTGACGTCATGGCCTGGATGTTTCCGGTCAGAGGAAGTTCGGCCGTGATCCGTTTCTGAAAAGCGTGAAGGTTCTTTTGGGTCCCTTCCAATTCAAGCAACGTTCCCTGCGGGGTATTCGCGATCCACCCGCCGAGCGATAAGTCTTGAGCCAAACGAAATACAAAGGGGCGGAAGCCAATGCCTTGAACCGTTCCACGAATCGTCAGTTGAATCCGCTCGCGCTGCTTAGATCCAATTTGTGCTTGAACGGCAGAGGTCATGGTGGGCTCTCCACGAATTCAATGTCGGTAATGATCAGTTCAGGGTGATCTTCCCACGCAATATCTCCTGAAAAACAGTGAGGGCAGCCGTAGGTCTCGGGAGCACGATCAAAGACTGCTTCGCAGGATAGGCATGACCCGGTCGAAACCCGAATATGAATGTCCAAATCAGCGGAATCGACGGGAGTGCCCTGAGCTGCGAAATGAAAGGTGGCTTGTAATTCTTCTGCCGTATGACTGGCCAAATGGGAGTGGCTATCAATTTCTAGTCGGATGAGGGATAGGCTGTTTCCTGGTCGAGTCTGGCACCGTTCCTCGACTTGCCTCACGACCTCCTTCAGTAATTGCAGTTCATGCATTGGACACGCTCAATTCTTCAGCGGAAATCCGATTGACCACGCTTGTCATGGCCTTGGCTACCGGGGGTGATAATGGCTGTCCTTTTTGAAGATGCCCCAACTCGATGCCAAAGAGGATGACGTGTGTAGGTAAGGCTTTCAGTGTATGCGCCAGAGTGAGTGCTTCTGCCAGACCAAAAGAATGGGTAGAAGAAGCCGATGTGCCCCAAGCCAGCTTTCCAATCTTCTCAAGATCTTGTGGGAGGGTGAAACGAACAATCGTCCCGGCTTTGGCGTGGCTATGAACCGCATCAATGAGAATGAGCGTATCTGTTCCTTCCATATCCTGAAGTAAATTGAGACCCGCTAACCCACCTTCAAGAATGGAAACGTGAGCAGACGAATATACGTGAAGTTGACGGGCCACTAACACGCCAACGGCATCATCCCCCATAAAAGGGTTCCCCAATCCGATAATTTTCATATTGACCATCGGTCAGGAAACCTCTTCTCTTGTAAATTTTAAAAAGTGCGTGGCGCAAGAGATGCACGGGTCATAACTTCGGATATGTTGTTCGCACTTGGCGGCTGCTTCGGTATCGTTCAGATGCAAAAAGTTTGGAAGCATGTTTCGCAAATCGTCTTCGATCCGTCGCTGATTTTGAGAGGTAGGCGGGACGATTTTCGCCACATGAATGGTTCCGTCATCGTTGACGTGGAAGCGGTGATACAAGACCCCACGTGGTGCTTCGGTGGCGGCGAAGCCGGTGCCAGCTTTAATAATCACGGGGACCGATGGAGATGGGGGTGGTTCGTATTCTTTAATGATGCGAAGGGCTTCATCAAAGGCATAGAGCACTTCCACCGATCTGGCGACGATGCCCATAGACGCTCGCGTACAAGGAAGAGAAAAACCTGTTTCTGCAAAGATTTCTTTGGTGAAGGGCGAGAGTTGATCATGGTTCAGAGCCAGGCGAGCCAGGGGCCCTGTCAAATAAGACTTTCCCTGAAAGGTACAATGCAGGGCAGTGGAGTACGGCACTTGTTCTTCATGGAAATGCTCTTCAAATTCTGGCACATTCAGATGATGGCCTTCATTGGTGACTAGCTGGCCGGTATTCATGGGGTATTCCGAAGGCCCACGAAGTGACAAGAAGGTATAGTCCTGTTCCGGGTCTTCAAACGCAAAGCCGGTCACCCATTGAAGGGTTTTCACGGCCGCATCTCTCGCCCAAAGCAATTGGTCTTTCAGCCCCTGCAACTGATCCTTGGTGGGTACTTGAGAAAATCCTCCGATCTTCACGGATACAGGATGAACAGAACGCCCACCCAGCAAGGTTATTAAGTGATTGCCGGCCTTCTTGAGCCGCAGTCCTTGCTTGACAAGATCAGGATGGACGCGCGCCATGTCGAGACCGCTGGCGAATCCCAAAAAGTCCGGGGCCTGAAGCATATAGATGTGTAGGACATGGCTTTCGATCCATTCCCCGCAATAGAGCAATCGACGAAGATCGCGAATGGCTGGTGGGATCTCCACGCCGAAAATCGGTTCCAACGCATGCACGGCGCTCATCTGATAGGCCACAGGGCAGATGCCGCAAATACGTGCGACAATATCGGGGACTTCGTCCACATGGCGGCCTTGGAGAAAGGCTTCAAAGAATCGTGGCGGTTCAAAAATACGAAGTTGCACATCTTGAACCTGCTCATCTTTGACGGTCACATTGAGCGCACCTTCGCCCTCCACGCGGGCCATCATGTCGATCTTAATTGTTCTGCTATTTTTTGGGTTCCCAGGCATGGCTTTCCTTGCTGAACGACTGAACCGATCCGTTAATGCCTCGAAATCGGCGAACCATCTCCACGGGGATGAGTTGCAAATGCTGATGAAACTGGTTGGCTAGAGATGTTGTATTCGGAGGCACACCAGGTGGATGAACCGAATCATGTTCCGCCGGACCAAAGCATCCATAACAATCCCGGCCCATGCTCGGGCAAATGGCGCCACAGCCCGTGCGAGTTACCGGTCCAAGGCAGGGAAGGCCTTTGGCGACCAACACGCAGACATGGCCTTGCCGTTTACAGTCTAAACACACACTGTGTATGGGTATACGTGGCTTCACCTCTTGCAGTAAATCGGTAATGACTCGCAGGAGTTGCTGCTTGTCGATTGGACAGCCCCAGAGTTCAAAGTTCACCGTGACATGTTCAGAGATGGGAGTCGACGTACTCAAACTCTGGATATATTCAGGGTTAGGGTACACCATTTGTTTAAAAGCTGCGATGTCCGACCAATTCCGGAGGGCTTGGATGCCGCCAGATGTAGCACAGGCTCCAATCGTAATCAGCGTTGTGGTCTGTTGGCGCAATTCAAGAATGCGGGGTAAATCCTCTGGACAGGTAATCGAACCTTCTACGAACGCAATATCATATGGGCCTTCCTGCATATTGCTGGATGCTTCAGGGAAGTATGCGATGTCGATGGCCGCTCCCAATGCGAGAAGATCGTCTTCCAAATTCAAAATACTCAGTTGGCACCCATCACAGGATGCAAATTTCACTACCGCCACCCGCGGCTGTTTTCTGTTTGGAGAAATGTGTGTTTCAACCATAAGATGTAATCTTTATTAGTTGCACATTATCTTATTAGTTCTCCTCCTTTGTAAGGAGGGGTTTAGGGGAGGTAGAAATTGTGTTCGTCTCACACCCCGACTTTCCCCATAAATGGCATCACTCGGTCCAACCGCATCACTGGCCCATCTTTGCAGAGGAAGAACGGCCCCAACTGACAATAGCCACACAGCCCGATGCCACATTCCATATGCCGTTCGAGCGAGACATACATCGAATCAGGACGCAAACCTTTATGCGTCAACATATTGCAGGCGACGCGCATCATAATTTCTGGCCCACACATCATGACCAGAGTATTGTCAGGTTCCAATTGAAGGTCGTCAAAAAGTTCCGTGACGACGCCCACATGACTATGCCAAGTCTTGCCAGGTTCGTCGCTGGTGAGCAGGACCTTTGTATTAGGTTGATGGCGCCATGTATCGTAGCGCTCGCGATACAGTAAGTCATGCGGGGTCTTCACCCCATGGAGAATGGTGAGTGAGCCATACTCCTCTCGCCTCCGGAATATGTATTCGATGGCGCCAACCACAGGGGCGCAGCCCAACCCCCCGGAAACGATCAAAATATCTTTCCCTTTGGCTTGCTCCATCGGCCATCCCTGTCCGAAAGGCCCACGAATGCCGAGGGTCTCACCGACTTTCATATTGCCTAAAACCTGAGTCACGCGACCGACAATTCGAATCGTATTGTCCAGGAATCCAGGTTTGCCCGGATCAGACACGATGGAAATCGCGACTTCCCCCACACCAAACACATAGAGCATATTGAATTGTCCTGCCTCGAACTGGAAGGCATTCTGCTGGTCAGCATCAGTGAGTTGCAGCCGATAGGTCACAATATCAGGCGACTCTTGTTTCCGCTCCACAATCGTGGCTGGATGAATGAGGTAAGGATTGTGAGTCATCCTAGTTTATTGGGAAGCTATTGGGTTGACTTGCAGAGAGAGTGGACTTCTTCGGTGAGGTCGATGCCGACTGGGCACCAAGTGATGCAGCGGCCGCAGCCGACACATCCGGATGTGCCGAACTGATCGATCCATGAGGCGAGTTTATGCGTGAGCCACATACGATAACGGTCTTTGGTGGTGGGCCGGAAATTTTTCCCATGGATATAGCCATGATCGGGCGTGAAACAGGAATCCCACACTCGGGTATGTTCGGATTGTTGGAAGTTTAGTGAGGGTGTCTCTTCTACGCCGTGGCAAAAGCACGTGGGACAGACCATTGTACAATTGGTACAAGATAAACAGCGGGCTGCCACTTGATCCCAACGCGGATGATCGTGGGCTTCATACAAGGCAGCTGGTAAATTGGGTTTGGTCAAACTGCGGGTCTGGCTTGCGGCACAGGCTGCCATCCGTTCTTCATCTTCCTTGATTCGTTCTGCAGATGCGATGGCGCACGTTAATTGCTTCAAGACTTTCAGCCCCTTGGCACTGCCTGCTTCAATCAGAAAGTCTTCATCAGCTTCCGTTAAGCTCAAATCAATTCCTTGCTGTGCTTTTGGGCCTGTTTCCATTGACGCGCAAAAGCAGGTTGAATGGGCTTTGGTGCAATTGACTGCGATCAAAAATAGGCTTTCCCGTCGTTGTTGATAGTACGGATCGGGATAAGTGCCATGCAGGAAAATTTGATCTTGAATGCCTAGACCTGCGAGATCGCAGGCCCGTACTCCCAATACAGCGGTCGGTGTGGTATCAGGCTGAATCTCTTTAGCTGAAAACGTGTGGTCTTGACGATCAAGAACTAGCAAGGTTTCTCGTGGAGCAAAGGTCAGGGGTTTGAGTGATTCGGGGCCATGGACAATGTTGAAAAAACGGGGGCTGGGATCGGGCACAAGTCTATAGCTTCCGGGTTCTTGCCGATCCTTCCACCCGATGGGAAAATCTTCAGGTGTGGCGATTTCTTTCCATTGAATAGCTCCCTGAGAGACGACTGGCCCTAAAGTTTGGTAGCCCAACTTCTTGAGGGCGTGAAGAAGTTGAGGGAAGTCCTCCCGGCGCAATAATTGTGCAGGGGGTGTTTGGGAGGAATCTGAACCCATTGGCATATTTGTTAGTGTCATCCGATGGGCGCCCTGCGGAAAGGGCAAACGCTGATCAGTTTTTTTGTGAGTTGGCGCTCTCTGTCATTGGGTTTCCTTTTCAAGACTCTTGGTTTCCTGACAAGCCTGAAAAGCTCTGCTTCGTCATGTCCTCACGTCGTTGCTGATACCGCAGAGGCCGAAGCCCCTTCACTTTTCGTGGTTGGGTGATGTCCTCCCTCAAATTTTGGACTTTTGACGGTGAGGATGGGGTAGGGGCTGTGCTGAAGGACTTTGGCCGTGGTGCTGCCTAAGATGAGTCGAGGCAGTCCTTTTCGCCCATGCGTACCCATGACGAGCAAATCAGCTTCCTGCGAGGCTCCGGCTTTCAAAATGGCTTCCATTGAGGGTTGATCGACTAACTCATATCGCGCGGTGAGGCCTTGGTCGATCAGCACGGCGGTTAGTTTTTGTAACCGTTGTTCAACTTTTTCCCTGGTGGCTTTGTCTTCCAGTGGGTGTGTCAAGGAAAAGTCTAAACTATAGGACAGCGGTTCAATGGCATACACTAAGGTCAATGAGGCATCAAACCATTTGGCCACTTGAACCCCATATTCGTAGGCATCCATGGAACAATCGGAGAAATCTATGGGCAAGACGATGTGTCGTGGTTGTATGGTCAGGGTATGCAGATCTGCGGTTTCTTCAGGGCTTCGATCTGGAATCGATAAGACAGGACATGGAGCTCGTTGAATGACTCGCTCAGCGATGCTTCCAAAAACGACACGATTGAAGCCCGTCCATCCATGCGTGCCGGTAATAATCAAATCGGCGCTGTGCTCTCGGGTCACGTCACAAATTTGCGCAGAGGCCAGGCCGGTTCGCATTTCTATCGCAGCCTGGGGGACATGTTGTGTCGCTTCACCAAGGAGGTGCTTTAAATGTTCCTCCGCCACGTTGCGTTGCTCATCCAAATAGCGTTGGGCAATACCCGCATCAATATCTAATCCCGGTTGAAGTGAGAGCCCATGAAACAGGGTCAATCGAGCATTAAATACTTTGGCCCATTCCACTGCGTACCGAAAAGCCGGGGCCGAGCAGGGAGAAAAATCTGTGGCGAAGAGAATATGTGTCACAATGTTATTCATATTGACTCCTTCTGGTTTTCAGTTGTTTCTATTCCCTTTCTCCTGTTGCTTCTCTATACAGCATCAACAATGAGTAGCAAGATCTCGCCTTTCATGTCTGGATGAATGGAGCATTGAAATTGGAAACGACCAATTTGATCAAGCGTTAACCGGAAGGAAACTTCCTTCCCTGGGTCTACGTACGCGCCTTCGACTCCCTTCCCGTAGGTGACAACACCATGACTCTCCACATGCGTCAGGATATTCAAAAACATTTGGGATCCAAAGTCATGCCGTACATTGTCCAAATTTCTCACACGGATAATGGTGTCGGCATGCAGTTGAAGAGGCATTTGGGAGGTTTGAAACTTATAGCCTTCAATGGTCACATTCACTTCCTGTTGTGATTGGGCATTGGAAAGCAGTGCTCCTCCAACCAAAAGAATCCCGAGCGTGGCAATCCCTATTCTTTGAATCCTGCGTTGCCAATCGAATTGCATAGATCAATCCTCCCTTTCTTTCAATCCTGTGGCAGTGGTAGTTCTCGACATTATGAATTGAGAAAGCAATGGATATGCCAAGAAGAGAGAACCCCAGCCCACAAAGGATTTTAAGTAAAATTCTTCAGGAGCACAGCTAGTTCGAAGATTCTTGAAAGTGGAGTTCTGTGGACGACGAAATGTGAGCTGTAGCAGATCTCCGCAATGAAGTGAGAAGTGCGGAGTGCGGGGTAGGGAGTGAAAAATAGGGGGAAAAGGGGGTAGGGGAGATTGGGGGTGCTCATCTACTTAACAATAAAAACGGGGCAGTCAGCCTGATGGAGGACAGAATTCGACACGCTTCCTATTAAAAACCTGGCTAGCCCTCCTCGGCCATGTGTGCCCATGAGGATGATGTCTGCTTGAGAGGCCTTGGCTTGTTCGAGAATGGCAAAGGCTGGGTCGCCCATTCCTACTTTGGCCTGAGAGGAGTAGTTCATCCGAGTGAGTCTGTCGGTCACCGATTTCATGTGGGCCTGTGCTTCTTCAATGGCCTTCATTTCGAGAAGTTTTGATTGTCCTAAGGTTATGGGCCATGCGAGTTGGGGTTGAGGCCAGACCGTGAGGACGTCAATGTCTACGGTATCTCGAAAAGGTTGGAGATCTAGAAATTGTAAGGCAACAGAAATGTCTTCTTCTCCCTCAATTGGTAGGAGGATCTTTTTTAAGCGGGGAACGGGGGATTTGATGATCATGGTCGAACACGGGGCATGCATGAGGACTCGATGGGAAGTGCTACCTAATACCAGTTCTTTAAAGGAGCTAAGGCCTCTGGCTCCCAAAATAATGAGATGAGATTTCGAGGAACGAGCGGATTCAAGAATCACATCCACGGGATGGCCAATTTGATGAATCTCTTGGACCTGGGGAAAATCAGAAGGGAGCGCTTTCTTCGCTTGCGTAAGAATACCTTCCCCTTCCTTGCGTAATTTGGCCTCCATATCGGCCTGAACTTCAGCGCGAAGGTCTTGTGAAATCAGGGCGTAATTGATATCGGGAATATTGATGGCGTGGACAAGGACGAATTCTTCAGGAGGCGCAAGATGTGCAAGAGCTTGAATTGCATGTCCGGAAGAGGTTGAGCCATCAATCGCAACCATAATTTTCATTTACATATCCTTTCCAGGCTAAATGGGACACGACATAGTATAATTTTCTTTCAGCAAGAGAAGTGCCACCGCAAAGGAATTTTTTTTCGTGGTGCCCCTGGGGACAAAAAACATCGGGAAATCCTTCTATCCATCCCCAAATGGGAAATAATCACAAGATTGATTATGATTGATTCGTCCAGTCATGATGGGTATGACCACCGAGTATCATAACTTCCATAAGGTGGTGCAAATTTCCACAGATAGAAATTTGCCAATTGGCGCAAAATTCTACAGATGAGTGGGAATAGAAAATATGGCAGAGAATTTCTGAGGAATATGGCTGGAGAATATGCATGGCCTAAGGTTAAAGATGCCTTCCTTTATAATATGGCCAAAGGGTTTGTCATTTGAGTAAGTCAATTGTGAACGAATCACCCCCATGAAACAAGGAATTTTTCTATGACACAAGACCCTTCTTCCGTCTTAGTGGTTGATGATGAACCGGAAATGCGGCAATTGTTACAGGACACGTTAGAAGAAGACCACTATCGGGTTGTCGTGGCCGCAGATGGGCAAGAGGCGATGACTTGTATGGAATCTGAAAAATTCCCGGTGGTCGTCACCGATTTGCGGATGAAAGGGATGGATGGTTTTGGATTATTGGCACAGGTAGTACAAAAGTACCCAGAATCGAATTTAATCATGATGACGGGATTTGGCACCGTGGAATCGGCGGTAGAGGCGATGAAACACGGGGCGTTTGATTATCTCACCAAGCCAATAAAAACGGATGAGCTGTTGGTGACGGTGCAAAAGGCGATGAGAGAAGCTCTACTTCGACTGGAAGTTCGGCAATTACGTCAAGTGGTCAATCGGGAATTTGCCTTTGATCAAATCCTGGGCACAAGCAAGCCTATGCGAGAAATTTTTAATCTCATTCGCCGAGTGGCTGATTCGCAGACGAATATCTTAGTGACCGGGGAGAGCGGGACGGGAAAAGAACTCGTGGCCAAAGCGATTCACTTTAATAGCCAACGGAAATCGAAACCGTTTGTTCCCGTAAACTGCGCTGCCATTCCCGAACTGTTATTGGAAAGTGAGCTTTTTGGGCATGTGCGTGGGTCCTTTACGGATGCAAAATCGGACAAGCGCGGCTTATTTGAGGAGGCGCATGATGGGACGTTATTCTTGGATGAGATCAGCGAATTGCCCATGATGCTACAGGCTAAGTTATTACGGGCGGTACAGGAGCGAGAAATTCGGCGTGTCGGGGCCACGAAGTCGACGTCGGTGAATGTTCGCTTGATTGCCGCCACAAACGTGATGTTAGCGGAAGAAGTCAAAGCGAAACGCTTTCGAGAAGATTTGTATTATCGATTGAATGTGATTGAAATACGCCTTCCCCCTCTACGGGAGCGAAAAGAAGATATTCCCTTGCTGGTCCACGGTCTGTTACAAAAAAGTGTGACGGCTCAGCAGAAGCACGTCGAGGGGATTGCGGATTCTGCTCTGGCTCGACTGATCGATTACCCATGGCCTGGTAATGTGCGGGAATTAGAAAATATTGTGGAGCGTGCGGCCACCTTAACGCCGGGGCAGAAAGTCTCTTTGGAGGATTTGCCGTTCAACATTCAAAATATTCAAGGGGAGGGACAATTCATTGAAGATGCTGTCGAACAGACCCTTCCCCTGGCCCAAGTGGAACAGTCCTACATCCGTCGGGTATTGGGAAAATTGGGTGGGAATAAATATCAAACGGCCCAGGTGCTGGGTATTGATCGAAAGACCCTGTACCGGAAGCTTGCCGAAATGGAGGAAGGGCATCAGGAGCAAGAGAAAAGTAAACCGTAAGGCGTGAAGTCTAAGGGGTAAGGAGTAAGAAGAAGAAGTTCTTTTTCCTTCCCGATTTTTGCCTCTCGCCCTAGCCTTCACGCTGCATGAAAAAAATTATGGAAAAAGAGTCCTCTTCCTCACATCCTGACCTAGAGCAGGAACTCCAATTGCTTCGGCAAGAGAATGCCGAGTTGCGCGCCCTGCAAGCGAGGCACCACGTCACAGAAGAAGGGTTGGATGTCTTGGAGCGACAATTGGCCAGCATCATCCACTCAGCGATGGACGGGATTATTACGGTTGATGATGAGCACAACATCGTACTTTTTAATGCCGCCGCCGAGGAGATTTTTCAATGTTCAGCTTTCGACGTGCTTGGGCAACCGCTGGATCAATTTATTCCAAAATCCATGAGGGCTGCTCATTGCGAGCATCTTCAGCGGTTTGCCGAAAGCGGAGAGACCTACCGTCGAATGGGAAGGTATCGGGAGATTTCTGGGGTGCGATATACCGGGGAGTCATTTCCGTTGGAAGCGTCGATTTCTTTGGTTGAACGATCAGGGAGACGATGGATGACCGTGATTCTTCGGGATATCTCCCAACGAGTGGACGATATGGGCAAGCAGCGAGCCTTGGAAGCCCAGTTACGAAAAACCGAACGGTTGGCTGAACTGGGGACGTTAGCATCCGGCATGGCCCATGAAATTGGGACACCGATGAATGTGATTTTGGGTCGAGCCGAATTATTAATGCGCAAGGCCACGGATGCATCGGTGAAGCGAGGCTTGGAAACCATTGTGACACAGGTAGAGCGCATCACGAAAATCATGAATCAACTGTTAAGCTTTGCTCGGAAACGCCCATCTGAACAACGTGGAGTTGATTTGGTTGGGGTGATTGGAGGTGTCCTAGATATGTTGTTGGAGAAATTCAAAAACCACGGTATTCATGTTGTCAAAGATTATGTGCCAGATCTTCCGCTCGTGTTGGCGGATCCTGATCACATCAGTCAGGTGCTCTTGAATTTGGTGTTGAATTCCTGCCAAGCCATGCCTGGAGGCGGCACGCTGACTCTCAAGCTTGGCCCCAAAGGAGATATGGTCGAACTCGGCGTGCAAGATACAGGAATGGGAATATCTGAAGAACACCAATCGAAAATTTTCGATCCCTTCTTCACGACGAAAGCAGTTGGAGAGGGTACGGGTTTGGGCTTAACGGTAGTTCATGGCATTATTCAGGAACACAACGGGACCATTCGCGTGAACAGCATTCCCAATCAGGGCACGACGTTTACAATTTCCCTCCCAGTGCATTCCGCGTAGTTCATTGGCGGGGTCCGTCAGAGAGTTCAGTGGCCTTCCGGTTCGATATGGACCACGACATCCTCAACCGAATCAAAATGTGTGAGCAGGAACGCTTCCACCTCGGTGGCGAGAACATGGGCTTGTTCGACAGACCATGTGGGTTCCACATGAATGGAGAGGTCCACGAACACATGATTTGTTAACCCACGAGTTCGGATTTCGTGACAATCTAAAATGCCAGGAATGGTGATGACGGCTGTTCGAATGTCTTGTGGGTCTATCCGTATCCGATCAGTTAGGGAGGACAACACGTCTTTGAGTACGATGATCGCCGTCCAAGCGATGACGCCCGCAATAAAAACGGCCACCAATGGATCGATTAACGGGTAGCCAGCTTGAATGGCGATGAGTCCGGCTAGGACTGACAACGATGTGAGGACATCACTGGCCGTGTGATACGAATCAGCCGTCAGAATATCACTTTTCAACTCCTTCCCTTTTTGTCGTTCCCATTTCGTGACAAAAATATTGATGGCCAAGGTGATGAACATAATCATAAAACTGATCGTGGTGACCTCAGGGTGTACGTCCATTGTCCATGATCGGTGGGCTTTCCAGAGGAGGTAGAGACAGGTCATAACGAGAAACCCGCCAATGGCTCCGGCAGCCAACGTTTCAAACTTTTTGTGCCCATAGGGATGGTTGGTATCAGGCTGCGGTGAGGCTAACCAGAGTCCTAATAAGCCCACAACATTGGACAGGCCATCAAAAAAGGAATGCAGCCCGTCGGCTTGCATGCCCAGCGATTGGGTTATAACTCCATAGACCCATTTCGCGGTGGCCACGAGTATATTCAGCAAAAGCACTCTCAGTAAAATACGGCGAATATCTTGAAGACGTGTCATTGCGATTTTGAAGGGAGCAAAGGTGAAGTTGTCTGAGGGCTCGTCAAGGGAAGCGGGGTCTGCCATCTAGGGTAACAAAGCGGGTTTGCCGTTCTTGAAGTGTCAGCATACCGCATTAGAGTTGTGCTTCGCCTGCCTTTATGAGGGCGGTACGAGTCATCAATGGTCCAAATAATTCAAAAATAATGGTGGAGCCAATGGTAATTGGCAAAATCACATTCTTTAACGCTGGGAAATGTTGACTGGCGAGGAGCGCCATACCCAATGCTACTCCAGCTTGAGGCCAAAGTGCCATGCCCATCCACCGTTGCAGGATAGGATTCGCGCCACAGATGGCTCCCCCTCCCCATGCCCCAACTATTCGTCCTAAGAGCCGCAATAGAATATAGGCTATGCCAAGGAGACTGGTGGCTTGCAATGCCTGCATGTCGAGCGAGGCTCCGGCTAAGATAAAAAAGAGAATCATGAAGGGCCATTCAATTCCCTCGATAGCGGTGAATGGACGACGATGATGTGTGGCCAAATTGGCGACCGTTGCACCTAAGATCATCCCAGCCAAAATGAATGACACGTGCAACCATTCGGCAAGTCCACCACAAAGCAGGACAATGCCTAAGGCTTCAGCTTGCGTCGGTTCCCCGGGTTTGAGACGTCCAGTGATGTAGGCCATGGGAAGTCCCAGCACCAAGCCTAAGAGAATGGCACCACCAATTTCATAGCCTCCTAATAAGAGGGTGTGCATCCCATCTCCATTGCCAGAGATGGCTTGAGCGAAGGCCAACAAAAAACTAAAAATGATGAGCCCCCAGGCGTCATCGATGGCGACGACACTTTCCAGTATTTTCGAAAATTCTCCTTTTGAACGAGTTTGGCGAATCACGTCGATCGTGGCCGCTGGATCGGTTGCCAGGGCTATTCCAGCGAGGATGAGCGAAACTTCCGGTCTGATGCCCAAGAGCATGAGTCCAATGAAGACGGTCAGAGCTGTCCCAATGACGGCACCAAGAGAAATCCATAACACACATTTTCCACGTTGTTGCAGTGACGTGATGGTCAGGGTATGTCCCAACAAAAACCCCACCATGGATAAGGCGATATCTGTGATGACTGGAAACCAGTCTTCTTGAAAGTCGGGGAGAACATCCAGCCCTGAAGGCCCAATGGCAAAGCCAGCTAGAAGTGATAACGTGACTCTGGGTAACGGCGTGTGGCGTCCGAGCAAATCCGTTAAGAGGCCGAGAAGAAAAAGCAGGCCTAGCATGATTAATATTTCTGGAACAATTTCCATAGTCACTCAAAAATATTATTGACAGGGCAAAATTGAAAATCTGATTCGGTGATTAGGCAGGAAGTGGTAAATCGCGACACTTGCTTGAATGTCGATAGGTCCAAAAAAGGGCACAAAAATGAAAGTTCCCTGGAATACAGAATAAGGAAAGACTATTTTGGTTTATTATAGGGGAAAGGAAAGGTACATAAAGTCCATACTTGGCAAGATTCGTGCGTAAAAAGAAAATACGATAACTAGACCTTAGGGATTTTTCGAGGGAATTATTCATTCAAGGGGAGTTCGTTGAACATGAAAATTCTTTGTCCTGTCGATGGATCTGATTGTTCCCGTCTGTTAGTTCAGAGTGTGGGAACCGTCTTTCGGAACAGAGTCAAAAAGATTGTTCTCTTACATGTATTGCCTGGCGGACACATTGGAAAAGGCCGGATTCCCAAGGAACGTCAAGCCGTTTCCTTGTCCGATCTGTCTGCAAAGATGACTCAAGCAAGTCATAAACTGTTACATGGGCATGCCGAACGAATTAAATTCGTGTTGAATCAAGCGGGAACGAGTCGGTTGGCTTCTCTGAAAACTCTGGTGCTGAAAGGAGATGTCTCGGATGCCATTCTGCAAATAAGTGAGAAGATGAATGCTGATTGTATTGCAGTTGGTTCTAGAGGGATGAGTGACGTTCCGGGATATTTATTAGGGAGTGTTTCGAGAAAGGTCGTCACCCATGCGCCCTGTTCTGTCTTCATGGTGAAAGGGCAGTTAGCGGCGCCCTTTTCTGTGTTAGTCGCGTTGGATGGGTCTAAGGCGACAAAGCGGGCCATAAGAAAAATGACAGCCTGGCTAGATCCTGCTGAGATCGCGCTGCATGCGATCTCAGTGGTTCCGGAAAAATTAACGGACTTGGGTTTGGAAGTGTTGGGGAAGAGACAAGCCAAAGCACTGATGGCACCGGTTCGAAAACAGACCAAGGTGCTATTGGCTGATTCCCGGAATAAATTTCTCAAGGCAGGTTTTCAGATAGATACGGAATTTCTAGAGGGAAATCCTCCAGTGCACATTGTTGAGGCGGCCCAACGTCTGAAGACCCAATTAGTCTGTGTCGGCTCTAAGGGCCTTTCAGGGATTGAACGGTTTATGCTGGGGAGTGTTTCTGAGTGGGTGAGCACCTATTCGCCGGTGTCCGTGTTGGTGATACGGTAGTCACATATTCGTTCAAAAGGAAGTGAGGTTGAACTTGGTAGAAAATCGAGGTAGCCGACAGGTATTTGTGAAAGGGCCGAGTCTTGGACTAATGGCCGTTATCGTGTTGGGTGTTCTGTGGGTGGTTCCCCGTGTTTATGCGGATCATGTTCAACAGGAAGCGCCTTCCATGGCTGAGGCGCAGGGTTGTACTGGGAAGTATGCTGGCCGTTCCGTGAGCGAAGAAGCCCTCGTGGCGATTTTGGTGGAACATGCCAAATGGCTTCAGCATTATCCCGATTCCAGCGGCAAGCCTGCTAATTTGTGTGGCGCGGAGTTATCCGGGACTGACTTTCGCGAGCTAGATCTGAGTGGCGCAAATTTTCAGGGAGCCAACCTTTCTCGGGCCGATTTTACGGCGGCGACTTTAGTTCAGGCGAATTTTCACAAAGCCAATTTGAACCAAGCTTCACTCTATGCCGCAGATTTGCGGGGAGCCAACGCGTCCGGTGCGCAGTTTCGTCTGGCCAATCTTCGAAAAGCCCATTTGAGTTACGCCAATTTTGCCGGAGTGGATTTTCGAGAGGCGAATTTGGCTGAGGCCAAATTAAATTTAAGTATTTTACATGGAGCTGATTTGGAAGAAGCCTATTTGGTGGGCGCCGATTTAGAAATGGTCAATGGTGAAGAAGCCAGCCTGGTGCGTGCGGATTTGCGAGAAGCGAATCTCCACCGGACCTTGTTTTCCCATGCGAAATTGATCGAGGCAGATCTGAACCGCGCCAACTTACAAGAAGCCGATTTTCGTTCGGCTGATTTGTCTGGAGCCGATTTAGGAGCGGCCAATCTCAATGAGGCCATATTCGAACAAGCCGATCTTCGGGAGGCTATGCTAGAACGGGCGGTGCTCTATCATGCCAATCTTTACAAGGCCAATTGTGCAGGGGCCAATTTTCAGGAAGCGGATTTATTAGGGGCTGATTTACGAGAAAGTAATCTTGTGCGGGCAGAAATGGATGAAGCTTTTTTATCAAAGGCCAATTTACAACATTCCAATCTAGAACGCGCAGATTTGTCTTGGGCTAACTTGGTGGAAGCCAATCTTTCAGAGGCTTCATTAGAATTTGCGATCATGTTCAAAACCAACTTACAAGAAGCGATCCTGGATAAAGCGAAACTTTATCGAGCAGACGTGCGCGGAGCCAATGTGACGAAGGCATCTTTTCGAGGTACGGGATTGCAGGGAGTGGCCATACGGTATGCCCATGGCTTTTCTCAAGAACAATTAAATGAGACGTGTGTGGATGTTCGGACTCGTCTCCCAGAGGGGATGAAGGCGCCAACACCCTGCCAGCGAAAGTAAAGGAGTCAGGGGTGAATGAGGGATTGTGATGATTCACACGGTTCCTCCGTTGAACGATGAAAGAGGTGTAGTTGAAATCTAGTCTTGTTTCTAGGGGAGTTGAAATTAAACCGTCTTTTGTGCGTATCCATGGTCCTTGCTTTGTTGGAGGTCGTATTCCCTGTATTGGCTCTTGCGGACGCGGGGCCTTCCAACAAAGGAAAAGCTCTTTGTCTGGAACATTACATTGTTTGCCATAGTCCAGATGGTAAGGGCGATGGGTATACTCATTTTAATGCACCTGTTGCGGATCTGACGGCTTCTACAATTCAAAAGGTGACGGAAAAGGTTTGAGAATTCTTAGCGTTGTTTTCATTTCGTGGCAGACTAAATGTTTTTTCCCGCCATGGCGAGAGCATGGGTTAAATATTCGAAATACCCAGAATGGCCTTGATGATCCATTCGTTCCATGAGTTCCCCAAATACGGAAAAACCTGGTTTCTGCCCATTGCAGCACCCGTTAATTCTGTAAACAAGGCTGGAAAATCACATATTCGTCCAGAGCCCGGCAAACAGGATGAGGGCACTATTGAGGGCGGCTGCGGTAAAGAATACCGGAGGGCTCATTCCATCACGCCATTCAATCATTAAGGCTTTGATGGAACGTCCTATTTCCATGGGTGATATGAGACGGAGGTCTGGAAGAGTAACGCGTTCAAGCTCTTTGATTGAGCGATTTGGGTATCGTGTATGAAGAGGAAGCTTAGAAAACTATTGGCTTGTGTCTCACTTCCGACGCTGTTCCCATAGTCGCCCGATTTCCTCTTCTCCTAATGGTGTAGGATGCTTGATACGAAGGCTTTCTGCCCATTCTCGGGCAAAGTCTCGCTGAAGATAGATGTTCAAGAAGGCGGTGAAGAACATCGTCAGCAAAGCTCCCAAGCTCGCCAACGCCATGTCCTTATGGGCATCCCATACATCGCCCTGAGTCCCAAGGTACGCCATTCCTAAGTCACCGCCAAAGATTGTTGCGGCTCCCCATTCTATGAGCTCAAAGATCATCGAGGTCGACATGATGAAGCTCAGGGGCAAGGCATAACCCCAAAATCCCTGTACGCCGGCAATTCGTAAGTACACTTCTCGAATCGGATACGCCAGCAACAAACCATAAGAAAAGTGGACGATGCGGTCAAAATTATTGCGTTCCCAATCTAGGAGATCGTTTAGGGAGTAGCCAAACAACGAGTCCCACCAGGAGTCATAAGGAACGGCGGCATAGGTGTAATGTGCGCCGATCACGTGCAAACAGCCAAAGATGCAAAGTACTGTGTAGGAAACGTTTGAGAAGGGAAACCGCTTGTAGGTGCTAGCAAGAATTGGGACGACAAGAAATACCAGAACATTTTCCAGAACCCAGTCATTCCGATGGAGTGGGTTAATAGCCAATATGATCCATTCTGCCAAAAACAGCGCTGCCAAAATGAAAACATACTGTTTATGAGAATGAGTCATGCCGCACAAAGGAATTCGAGAATTTCTTATTGTATAGATAGTCGATCGGTTTGGGTAATACCCAAGATGCTTCTTAAGGAACATGTTGATGAGATTGAGACTCTCAGCGATTTTTGTATGGTAAAATGTATTGTCATAAGACCGTAGATTGAAAGCTATTTGTGCGTGATCTTGCCTGACAATGAATGGTGCAATGAACGTTCAGGATGACAAAGCCAAGAAGACATTATTGGAACAGGGAACCCGTTCAGTCGTTATTCGGCACTTTAGCAGACCCCTTTTCTAAGAAATATTCTTTTCACTAAGGGAGGGATGCGATGTTTACCGTCTTCGAGGTAGGTGGTTCACAGGCGCCCTATGTGACAGGTTTCTTCCGAGCGCGGAAAGTGCTTAAGATATCCAAGGTGTCTGTCATCGAACCAGTTGGACATGAAAATCAGCCACCTGATCAGCCATCCACCCAAAACTCTTCATCTTTCCAAGCCCGTTTCTATGAAAAGGTTCTGGCTTTATCACCAGCTACGCCTTCCACTCTGGTGGCTCGAGACATTATGGCCTCACCAGTTAGTTCCCTTCCTATCTCGGCTTCGCTGGCAGAAGCTTGGGAGATGGTGAAGAGCAAGCGGTTTCGGCATATTCCGATTTGGTCAAAGAATGGGGCGCTCGTCGGGATTTTGTCTGATCGAGATCTCTCGCGTGGTGCAGTCGAATCAGCTTTGGCTGGGATTACAGGGTCAGCCTACCTGGAGAAGGTAACTATTGAAAATCTTGTCAGCCATCCCGTGCTCGTGGCGGACCCCGACGCGACGATATTGGCTATTGCGCGAGTGTTGTTGGAGGAACGCATTGGTGCTATTCCCGTGGTTTCACAAGACAAGGAATTATTGGGCATCATCACTCGCAGCGATATTTTGCGTGTCATCGTTTCGCACCCCCATTTTGAACAATGGGTTTAAGCCTATCTGTCGCATCGCGATCGCTCAAGTGAAAACCCTATGCGATATGTAGAAAATAGACTAGGTAAACTATTTCATGGAAGAGGAGGAACTATGCTCGAACAGGGAGAGAAACTCTTAATCGTTCATCGTCGGTTGTTTGAGAAAGATGCTCCACGATTTTTTGTGGGGGAGGTCCAGATCTATGAAAATGGTGTGGCAAAAGTGAAAGGCTATACTTTTGCCAAAGATATGTTTACTGGAAACATCAAGAAAAAGCCTGATCTCCGTACAAAGATCATTTCTCTAATCTCAGGCAACTTGATTGTTTATCAATTGTCAGTAACGATTCTTCTGGATTCGTTGGAATTCAGTTTCGAGGAACATGGTGGATTGGTGTTGAGGGATGCGGGAGGATTTTTAATGGATATCTCTGAAACGGTGCATAAAGAAGACTCCTCCCACTAACTAGATCACTCTAAGCCGAGTTCACACCAAAATGAAATTATTTCTCTGCCACAAGGTTTTATCCCTTTACGATTGGTGAATAGACGGATTGCTGTGCTCCTGATGTCCTTCTTTTGGATTTGAGGCAGAATGATGGTGATCGACTTTGCAGGTGTTGATGCCCACAGCGTGCCAGGCTGGGCAGTAGCCGATGATGCCGGTTAACAGCGCAATAAGGCCCACGATCATGAGCAACAAATCCCCCCACTCTGGCAAGATGGCAAAGCCAGATAAGGCGAGGAAAACAAGCCCCATAGCGATGCGAATCATTCGTTCATGATGTCCAAGATTGCGACAGGTCTTCATTGTGCACCTCCTATATTCCATTTCGGGCAAGCCGTTCACGGTCAATAGCAAGCCTTTCCTTGGCCACGCGCGCGGCTCCGAGGACTTGATTGGCAGAAAACGGGCGTCCCACAATTTGCAGGGCTCCCAACCGGGTGGCTTCTGGGGCTAAGGATTGAGAGGATTGTCCACCTAATACTACCACTTGGCCAGCATATCCTTCGGCCCGGAGTTGTCTCAAAATGGCAAGCCCACTGGGATGGGTTAAATACAAATCCAAAATCACAAGAGAAGGTTGATGGCAAAAAACCGAATCCACAATATTTTCTCCTTCTTCGAGTATCTGAAAGGAATCTCCCTTTTCCGTCAGCCGTTGTCGTAAATGACTTCGTAGGATTGGATCGACTGTGGCAATGAGAAGCATGTGAATCGGCTCATGAATGGGTGTGGTATTGCAGAAATAACTCAAGAGTTGTGCCACAAACAACGGCCTCAGGAAGTCTTATGTTTTCACGTACATGGGATTTCTCGAGATGAGGGGCTGTTCCTTAATTCCCCATTTTTCCAGAACAGATGAAGGGATCTGCCCCATTGAAAGCTGGAGTCGAATGAAGAAACTCGCTTTTTCCCTGGTTTTAATTCATGGGGTGCTAAGGGATGGTGATTGTTCTCCTAGAGGCATTCATAAGAGAACATTTGTGAAGGGCATGGAGCTTGCTCTGTTGAACAATTGGAAGGGCGCTGAATTGGTGAAAGAATATCAGCACGTTCTGGTCAAAAACCAAAGCTAGATTCAACCTGCACGAAAGAAGTATGCCACTATGAAAAGTCCCCTGATAAAGATGGTGTTTATCGCGGTACTTGTATTGGCAGGGATTCAGTTCATCCCTGTTAACAGAAGTAATCCCCCCGTGGAAGAAGAAATCCTGGCATCGCCAGAGGTGAAAACGATTCTGAAACGTGCCTGTTATGATTGTCATTCACATGAAACGATCTGGCCGAGTTATAGCCGGGTGGCTCCGGTTTCGTGGCTCTTAGCCTGGGATGTGGGAGAAGGTTGAGAAGAGCTCAACTTCTCGACATGGAATCGGTATAGTCAAAAGAAACGTGACAAAATCATCAAGGAAATTTGGGAAGAGGTAGACGAAGGGGAAATGCCCCCATGGTTTTACCTTCCCCTTCATCCTGAAGCGAGGCTTTCAGATTCTGATCGTGTGGTCCTGCGCGCCTGGGCAGCCAGTGTGCCTTCTGCTTCAGAGGCAGAGAGCGAACATTAATCAAATTGAAGAAAATAAAAGGGGGAGAATATTTACTCTCCGTAATTCACAGATCCATCTATATTCAAATTGAGGGCCACCGCGTGGGCTTGGTTGGAATCAAATATTTTTATCCATATGGTTCTTTAGGAGGATGCCGTTTTTCATCTAAAGACCTTGCTAGAGTCGACACGGTGAAAAAATGAGGATATTAGTCGTCAATTGTGGAGGCTCATCTCTGAAATTTTCAGTGCATGATATGGCTTGTTCTCGTCACAATGAAGAACAAGGGGATGGTCATACATTGCTCCGTGGGAAAATCTCCGTGATTGAGGGAGAGTCTCCATGCGTGCTGATCGACGACCAGGGTGTGATTCGTACGTTCTCACGCCAAATTACGGATTTCGGACGTGCGATTCATTGGATGTGTGACATGTTACAAGATTCTCAACAAACCGATGCTTATTGGAAAGACATTGAAGCTGTTGGGCATCGGATTGTGCATGGAGGAGAAGTTTTCACCCAAGCGGTGCGCCTTGAGGAGAAGGTACTTCACCAGATTGAACAACTGAACGACTTGGCCCCTCTCCATAATCCTTTCGGGGTGGCGGGCATTCGCACTTTACAACAAGTCTTGGGTCCGGCGGTGCCAATGGTCGCGGTGTTCGATACGGCGTTTCATACCACACTTCGGGAGCATGCTCGAACCTATGCCTTACCGTGGGAGTTAGTAAAGATAACAGGCATCCGACGATATGGGTTCCATGGCATCGCCCATGCGTCGTTGGCGGCAGGCTACACTCGTGTGACTGGGCAGCCGCTTCACCAATCACGACTCATCACACTTCAATTAGGCAATGGCTGTTCTATGGCTGCGATTGCTCAAGGACAGTCTGTTGAGACATCGATGGGATTTACGCCAATGGAAGGGTTGGTGATGGGAACCCGGTCTGGGAATGTGGATCCCGCCGTGGTTTTGCACCTTATGAAACACCATGCCATGAACGTGGAGGAAGTTGAGAAAATTCTGAATGAACAATCCGGTCTCTTAGGAGTATCGGGACGCTCCTCCCACATGGAAATTTTGCTTCAGGCAGCAAAAGAGGAGCACCATACACAGGCGCAATTGGCCATCGACATGTTTTGCTATCGCATTCAACAGTACCTTGGAGCGTATCTGGCTGTGTTACATGGCGCGGACGCCATCGTGTTTGGCGGGGGAATAGGGCAACATTCACCTGAGATACGGGCACAGGTGTGCGTTGGCATGGAGTGGTGTGGATTGCACATAGACTCCGTTTGTAATGAGCAAGCCATCAATTTAAGCCCAGGGGAAGCAAAAAAAATTAGTGACGACGAGTCATCCATTGCCGCGTATGTTGTGGCGACAGATGAGGAAACTCTTATTGCACATGAAACGTTCAGTTGTCTTGAGCCGTCGACTCCATAGAACGAGATCCTCTTCCTATTTGTTTTTTTTACGGGTATCATTTTTTCTCGTTCGGAACAGGAGACGCATATGCCGACGAGTATAACTGAAGAGGCACTGGCTAATATCGATGCCTACTGGCGTGCGGCAAATTATTTGTCTGTCGGGCAAATCTACTTACTCGATAATCCGTTGTTAACGAAGCCGCTCACGCTTGAGCATGTGAAGCGGCGTTTGTTGGGGCATTGGGGGACGACTCCAGGGTTGAACTTTATCTACGCCCACTTGAATCGTCTCATTAAGAGTCATGATCTGAACATGCTCTACATTGCAGGTCCCGGACATGGTGGGCCAGGCCTTGTGGCGAACACCTATCTGGAAGGAAGCTATAGCGAAGTCTATCCCAACATTTCTCAAGATGCGGAAGGGATCAGAAAACTGTTTAAACAATTTTCGTTTCCAGGGGGCATTCCGAGTCATGTTGCACCTGAAACCCCCGGATCGATTCATGAAGGCGGGGAACTTGGGTATTCGGTCGCCCATGCGTTTGGGGCAGCGCTGGATAACCCCGATTTAATTGTAGCGTGTGTGGTGGGTGATGGAGAGGCGGAAACCGGGCCGTTGGCGACAGCCTGGCATTCCAATAAATTTCTGAATCCGGCAATCGACGGTGCCGTTCTTCCCATCCTGCATTTGAATGGGTACAAAATAGCGAATCCCACCGTGCTCGCCCGCATCAGTCATGAGGAATTGAATAACTTGTTTTTGGGGTACGGCTATCAACCCCATTTTGTAGAAGGGTCCGACCCGGAAACGATGCATCGACTGATGGCCAAAACCTTAGATGATGTGATCAGTGAGATCCAATCCATTCAACACCATGCACGAAACACAGGGGATGTCACCCGTCCTCGGTGGCCCATGATTATTTTGCGCTCCCCGAAGGGCTGGACGGGTCCTAAAGAGGTGGATGGTAAAAAGACGGAAGATTCCTGGCGATCGCACCAAGTCCCCTTTTCCGATATGTCGACCAATAAGAAACATCTCAAGCTCTTGGAAGATTGGCTGAAAAGTTATCAACCGGAAGAGGTCTTCGATGCGCAGGGAAAGCTCATTCCACGGTTGGCTGCGCTGGCTCCCAAGGGAATCAGACGGATGGGGGTCAATCCTCATGCCAATGGAGGACTGCTCTTGAAAGAATTGAAGATGCCGGCCTTTCAAGATTATGCAGTGGATGTTCCCAAGCCGGGCACGGTCATGGCCGAGGCCACGCGGGTGATGGGGCAGTTTCTTCGAGATGTGATGAAAGACAATATGGATAACCGGAATTTTCTGGTATTTGGACCTGACGAAACGGCATCGAACCGATTGAGCGCATTGTTTGAAGTGACAAAGCGTCGATGGGTGGCCGAGACTCTTCCGGAAGATGACTATCTTTCAACTGACGGCCGTGTATTTGAAATGTTGAGTGAACATACCTGCCAGGGTTGGCTGGAAGGATATCTTCTGACTGGACGCCACGGGTTTTTCTCCTGCTACGAGGCATTCATTCATCTTATCGATTCGATGTTCAACCAACATGCAAAATGGCTCAAGGTGACACGAGAGGGCATTCCCTGGCGCCGACCCATTGCGTCTTTGAACTATTTGTTGACCTCCCATGTCTGGCGGCAAGATCACAATGGCTTTTCTCACCAAGATCCGGGGTTTATCGACCATGTAGCCAACAAAAAAGCTGAAGTCATTCGTATTTATTTGCCGCCCGATGCGAATAGTTTATTGTTCATTGCTGATACATGTCTGCGTAGTCGGAACTTGGTAAATGTGATTGTGGCAGGCAAGCAGCCAGGGTTGCAGTATTTGAATATGGATGCGGCTATCAAGCATTGCATCGCCGGAATTGGTATTTGGGAATGGGCCAGTAACGATAAAGGGAGGGAGCCGGATGTGGTGATGGCTTGTGCCGGAGATGCGCCAACGTTGGAGACCCTCGCTGCAGTGGATCTCCTCCGAACCCAAGCGCCCGATTTGAAAATTCGTGTGGTGAATGTCGTGAACTTAATGAAGCTGCAACCGCAGAACGAGCATCCCCACGGCCTTTCAGATCAGGAGTTTGATACGCTGTTCACGACGGATAAGCCGATCATTTTTGCCTTTCATGGATATCCGTGGTTGATTCATCGATTAACTTATCGCCGAACTAACCATAAGAATCTCCATGTCCGGGGGTATAAAGAAGAAGGGACTACCACGACGCCCTTTGACATGGTAGTGCTCAATGATCTGGATCGGTTTCATCTTGTGGCGGATGTGATGGATCGTGTGCCACAGTTAGAACATCTGGCCGCCTATGCCAAGCAAACGATTCGCGATAAATGGATCGATCATAAGACCTATATCAGAATTCATGGTGATGATATGCCGGAAATCCGCAACTGGAAGTGGCCTGACAGGTAAAGAGATGAGGTCTATGCCACAAACTGAAACTAGATACTTTCCTTGGCCCCAAATTATTGAGGCCTGGTATGGCCTGAAGGTAAGTAGTGGGTTTGTTGCATGACTGGGTAGGAGGAGCGTGGAGAGCAGGTGGACAATCATACCTACGATATCCAAAAATGAAGTATGCGATGGACAGCAGATGGGTTTTCTTGGTTGTGTGTTGTTCAATTTTATTCTGGATGGGGGCATTAGAGGTGAGACCATCAGCAATGAATAACCCCAACGATCCTTCACGACAAGGTGAAAGGGATTGGATGGTGGAGACTCAAATTGTGGTTGATGGAATTACCGATCTAGCTGTGATTGCCGCGATGAGAAAGGTTCCTCGGCATCTGTTTATTCCTGAGCAGGATTCGGAAGATGCCTATGGAAATTTTCCGCTCCCCATTGGATTTGAGCAAACAATCTCTCAACCTTTTATTGTGGCATTTATGACCGAAGCGCTGAAGTTACAACCGGGTGAAAAAGTCTTGGAAATTGGGACTGGTTCCGGGTATCAGGCTGCAATCCTCGCCGAGTTAGGTGCGGACGTGTTTACAATTGAAATTGTGGAACTACTGGCAGCACGGGCTACTAAGATATTAGCCAAATTAGGCTATAACCAGGTTGTCGTGCGAGCTGGCGATGGCTATCAAGGCTGGCCGGAAGAACGCCCGTTTAATGCGGTTATCTTAACGGCAGCACCAGACCATATTCCTGAACCGCTCTTAGAGCAGTTAAGTGTTGGGGGGCGTCTCATTCTTCCAGTGGGGGAGCATTCTCAAAATCTTGTCTTGATTCGACGAACCGAAGAGGGCTATCAAAAAACCCAATTGTTGCCGGTGCGATTTGTTCCGATGACCGGCCAAGCTGAGGACGGCCCTTCCTTTTAACTCTCGAAACTGGTCTTCGTCGGCAATCAGATCACGCCGATTTTCACCTTCTTCTTTTCGCTCTTCCCTCTGCACAAATCTTTTTCTGATGATTCGGCCCCAAAAAGGCTTAACCGGGTATCTTGAAAAGTTGATGGGAAAAAACGTTGTATGACGCATCACGTCTTTTGAAGGACTATGGGGAATTTCACGACAAACAGTGGAGACCACAGTATTACGAATAAGGAAGTATTGACCATTTTTTTAATCGGCTGGGAAAACGATAGTATTCTCCTTGAGGAAGGCGTGGTTAGGATGGAGGAGATACGTCTGGCAGCGATTTGAGTAAATCTGGGAAGATAGCGCCACATTCTTTGCAGGCCAACTTCCCTGTGGTCTGCCCATTTGATGTGATGAGATGATCGACGACACGGTTATGGTGGCAGGCTTTACCACCATGTTTTGTTCTCCATGCGTCTTGTAGACGACCGGCCTCGTCTGAAGTCATGAAATGGGTACTCCGCCCTATTGGAATAACGTAAGTGGAGATGATTTTACGCTTCCTTCTGAGGGAATGAAAGAAAATGATGTGTTTTGGGCTGTTCTAAACGCAAGTTTAATGAATGGCAGCAGGGTGGTGGCTGTACCATTGATTCTGCCCCATAGGGAATGAAGAATCGGAGTACCGGAGAATCCTTTGAAGAGCGTGCAAGCCTTGAGGTTAAGCCAGAGGAAACCGCGCGTTCAAACTTTTACCCATCCGGTAAAATTCCGCACCTTCCACAACCGTGCAATCTTACACCATCCTTACAGAGCGATATCGCACAGCCCAAAGGAACCCCGATAATCCAATCGCTCGAAAGAGAATAGCGTTATAGAAAAACGGTTTATTTCTCAACGTCTTGGGGAGCCTGGAATGATGCTAGTGGCCTACGAGGGCAAAGGAACACACCTTGCCTTTCTTCATGACGGCAAGGTGGATTATGAATCCTATTTTTGATTTAATCATCATCGGTCTCATTGTGGTTATGGTTCTGTTGAATTTATATCTCACCAGAGAACAATCAGCTACGTTTACGACATATCTAGCCGGGCTTCGCGAAAAACAACCTGTTTCTTCTTCCACCGAACAACGAACGCTTATTCGGCCTTCCTCAGCAGTTCACCTCTCACCCGACTCAATTATTTTGAGATAGTGAAGCTTTCATTTTGTTGTCTGCCTGCTGATCATTTTGACCATAATCTGTTGAGTCAATTAGCGTGCTATTTTGGTCATTGGTCTTTTCCTCTTCATCGGGCTTCCTCGGAAATCAGAGATTGTTTCCAAGATCCGTGTATACAATGGGTTTTCTCATGTGAGGCCCACCGTCCTAGATATCCCGTCTTCCTATCAGGATAGCGCCTGATTCCTCAATAGCGTTATTAATGGGTTAGGCAGGCAGGCTCATTCTACAAACCCAAAAACCACACTGGTGTGAGAAGGGCGAATCGACCCTATGTATTCCGCGAATATTGATATCAAAGGTGCTTTAGAAGACTTTATTCTCGAGGGTGCCACGTTTCCCTACAATTGTTTTGTCGCGCGCCTGTATAACTTTTGTCGATCATTAGGCTTTGAGCCTGGAAAAATCTTACCCTCCCGCGCCTTTTGTTCGGATGAAACCCAAGGGTATCCCAGCATTCTGCTTGCCAAACATTTCGGAGCCTTTCCGTTTAATCATGGAAGAGTTGGTGGGATTGTCGCCACTGATCGGCATGGTCCGCATGCGGACCATGGGAAGGATCTGTTGATTATTCATGCCAGTCATGTGGGGTACGATCCGGAAGACGCCTCTTTCGGACACTACCATCGGAGTCATACGGAGCATTTCGAGACGACGCCTTCCTGCGGGAAGATCGACAGTGTGCTTAAGTGGTACTTACAACAGTATGCCTTTGCCAAGGAAAATATCTTTCTCCATCGTCAGGACAAAGACCTGTTGGTCACCATTGACAATCAAATCTTGAATGAAGACATGAAAGAAGGCTTGTTTCTTTACCTGGACAAACTCGTCAAAGTGGGAACCCACGGGGAGTTCCGCCCACGCAAGTCCTACAGCACGTCTAAATGTTATGTGGCCTCACCAGAATTTCGTGAGCTGCTGGGAGATGCGGCGTGGCCTGGCACGGGGCGTCACAAGATTGAGGCGAAGCTGCTCCCCGAACTGTTCGGGTTTAAGCGGCACCTTTCTGGGGATCCGGAAACCCATGGGCTTCTCGAAGAAAATCTCATCTCGCCTATGCCCTGGATCGTTTCCTCAAAATTTCCGCTGTTAACGGCGGCCCAAGCCAACACGCAAGTCGAGTTTGATCGCACCTATCGGACCCTGGTGCATGCCAAAGGCTATCAGGAGAAACGGGTCGTGTTTATCTCCGGCCTAAATGTAAGCTTCCCCGTCAAGCGGACAGTTCATAAATAGAGTTTTGAGGCGGTGAGTGTGCATATATACAGGGTGCTGTGTGCTGGAGAGAAGCGTGAGGCCGTTGCTCATTGTAGATCGTCATCCACTGAGCGGTAATTTC
>JAJDBR010000096.1 GCA_029261275.1 Nitrospirales bacterium | reverse complement strand
CGCAGGAATAACTCCTGATGGCGCGTTCGGTCCTCTGGAGAGAGGCCTGCATGATACGGCTGAGCTTTGATGCCCTGTGCGTGTAATCGTTCTGCCAACAGTTCTGTTGTTTTACGGCTTTGGCAATACACAATGCCACTTTCCTGCGGTTGTGATCGGAGAAATGTTAAGACTTGATCGACGGGACTGGCTTTGCCCTGCACGCGGTAGCTGAGGTTCGGTCGATTGAAACTGGCGACGTAGGAAGCCGGGTTCTGCAGTTTCAGGAGTGCGCTGATGTCCTCTCGTACTCGCCCCGTGGCAGTGGCCGTCAACGCCATGATCGGCAATCGAGGGAACCGCTCTCGCAGTTCTACGAGCCTGCGATATTCCGGCCGGAAATCATGCCCCCATTCACTAATGCAATGCGCTTCGTCAATGGCAAGCAGATTCACCTGCCATTTCTGAAGGTCGTTGAGACTTTCGGGGAGCATGAGTCGTTCTGGCGCCATATAGAGTAACCGGTAGTCACCACGGTGTACTCCGCGCAACCGGGCCTGAAATTCTTGTGTGCTCAGCGAGGAATTGAGAAAGGTCGCGGCAATGCCATTGGCTTGAAGCGCATCGACCTGATCTTTCATGAGTGCGATGAGGGGGGAGACCACCAGAGTGAGCCCTGGTCTGGCCAGAGCTGGCAACTGAAAGCAGAGGGATTTTCCCCCACCCGTCGGCAATAGGGCGACCACGTCCCTTCCCGCCAATGCCTCCCGAATGATCTCTTCTTGTAATGGCCGAAATGAGGTGAACCCAAAATGTTCTTTTAACAGTGGGAGTAGAGGAATCTGGGTTTGTGCAATGGCGGGTGAAGAATTCATTAGGGATGATTGTAAGGCCACCGTGAACCCATCACAAATTTTTTGACCAGACTTTGAGTTGGAGCATCCCTTAGGCTGTACGTTTTGACCCACCCCTCATTTCCACCAGATGATCGACGCTCATCAACCGTTCCAGCCTTGTGGGGGCGGACGGGCAATCGGGCCTTGCGGTCTTGAGTTTTGACATCATTCCTTGCTCTTTTTATGTGATTTTTCATCCTGTTCTTCCATTGCCGACCATTTTTGATCCCCTTTCTTGAATTTTCCCACCTTGTTTTTCAGGTTCGCTCATCATCTGGGACTGAGCAGATCATCAGAAAATTAGGGGTAATCGGCAAGAAATGCCGGGAATTGCCGAAAATGAGGTAAGAAATGAAGATGTCCTTATGCATGTAGCCGAACGATTACAGGAAGATACGCTAGTTTTGATGATTTCCGGGCGAATCACGTTTTACTCCCGAAAGGTCTTTCAAGCGATTGTTAACAGTGCCCGACATTCTGGCGCGAAGCATATTATATTCAACATTCAAGGTGTGACCTTTATGGACAGTACGGCATTGGGTGGATTGGCATTAGCCTACCTCAATTTAAAGGAAAGTGATTTAGTGATGAGCCTGGTTGGCCCGCAACAACCCATTAAAATCTTACTCGATGAAGCCAATTTTCCTTCCCTGATTCCTACCTTTCCGTCCGAAGAATCGGCATTTCAATCTATCCAGTAGTCGACGTCAAATTTCTCGCGCAATTTCACCTTGACTCGGCAAGATCAAAGGGGAATATGGTATTCTCCTACTGGTTTTTGTGTGGGTCATTACGGGAATTGGCATGTGGAAATTTAAATAGTTCAAGAATCAAACGATCAAATGAACGAAAAACCACTTGAAGCGTTAAGGCTCGAATTACAGCGTCTGGAACTGACAGGATTCATCGTGCCGCATGCGGATGAATATCAAAATGAGTATGTGCCTGCCTGTGCCGAACGGTTAGCGTGGCTCACCGGATTTACGGGATCTGCGGGTACGGCGATTGTTCTTGCCCAGGAAGCCGCGATGTTTGTGGATGGGCGATATACCCTCCAAGTCGCTGATCAGGTGGACGCACATGACTTTACGTTCAATCACAGCGGGGACCACCCTCCAGCCACGTGGCTGGAATATCATGTTCGTCCATCTAACCGCATTGGTTATGATCCGTGTCTCCATACGCCGAGAGATCTGAAACGGTATCAGACTGTTTGTGAACGAACTGAGGCTCAGCTCATTCCTTGTTCTCCAAATCCCATAGATCAGGTGTGGCGTGCGCGCCCGTCTGTTCCCATGGGTTTAATTCAACCGCATCTCTTGGAGTACTCAGGGAAAAGTTCGCAAGAGAAGCGTGAGGAATTGTCCCAGAATTTTCGGAATGAGGGCATTGATGCGGCTGTTATTAGTGCACCTGATTCCATTGCATGGTTGTTAAATATTCGAGGCGCTGATGTATCCCATACTCCATTACCCTTATGCCAGGCGATTATGTATTCCACTGGGCGGGTCGTGGTCTTTGTGGATTCCCGAAAATTGAGTCCTGGCCTAGCCTCACATCTAGGTCCTGACGTTTTGCTGGAATCGCCGGACGTGTTTGAAGGGGCCTTGCAGCAATTAGGGCAACAGGGTCAGCGAGTATTGTGTGATCCAACGAGAACCAATACGTGGATTTTTTCGACGTTGGCGACCAACGGTGCTCATCTCGTGAATGCAGATGATCCGTGTTCATTGCCAAAAGCTTGTAAAAATTCTGTTGAGATTCGCGGTGCCTATGCGGCTCATGAGCGGGATGGGGTGGCGGTGTGCCAGTTTTTGGCTTGGCTGGATCGAGAAACACCCAGTGGGCACGTAACCGAATTGCAAGCATCGGGGTATTTAGATGAGTGCCGTCAGCAACAAGCATTTTGGGAAGATGCAAGTTTCCCTACCATTTCTGGCGCAGGGTCCAATGGGGCGATCGTGCATTATCATTCGACTCCTGAGACCGACCGTCTTTTGGAACCAGGCACGTTATATCTCGTGGATTCAGGGGGGCAGTATCTTGATGGGACCACTGATATCACACGAACCGTGGCAATTGGTGAGCCGACTGAGGAACATCGAGACCGCTATACGCGAGTCTTACAAGGCCATATCGCTCTAGCCACAGCGAAATTTCCTGAAGGGACGACAGGGAGTCAACTTGATGCCCTGGCTCGAGCGCCACTCTGGGCGATGGGCTTGGATTATGATCATGGGACAGGCCATGGAGTCGGTAGTTTTCTTGGTGTCCATGAAGGGCCACAACGGATTGCCAAATCTGCCAATGATGTTGCGCTCAAACCTGGCATGATTGTGTCAAATGAACCTGGGTATTACAAAACTGGGGCTTTTGGGATTCGGCTCGAGAATTTAGTGGTTGTCAAACGAGAGAACATGCCCAAAGACTCCAACTGTTCGTTTTTAGCGTTCGACACGTTGACCGTGGTGCCATTTGATCGGAAGCTAATTGACGTGGATCTTTTGTCTAGACAAGAACGTGAATGGGTTAATGCTTATCAGGCTCGCGTGTGGCAATGTTTAGAATCCCAGGTCGCTACCGCGACGCGCAGATGGTTGGAGCAGGCGACGCAACTCCTTCCCTAGATTATTCATTCGCGAAACCGAACAATCCATGGCATTGCTAGGAGCATAAGAAAGATTCAGGTGATACATGTCTAAGACAAATGAGGAAATTGCTGAGACCATCAAAACGCAGATGGGCAAAAATCCTGATATTACGGGTCTTCAAGTCAAGGGGAATCTGCTTCAATTGCATGTCACCGAAGCCTTCTTTAACCGGTTATCGGCGGATCGAGAACGAGGTCGGAAAATTGTTCTCGTGCTCTTGGAGCAAATGAAAAAATTGACGGGTCTGGAGGATGTGGTCGTGTGGGTCTATTCCGAAAATAAAAAGGGTATTGAGGGAACGATCAAATCCTGGGGTGGAGGCAACGTGAATTTCCTCTTTGATCTGTAAGCAGGCAGGCTCAATTGGGATTCTATTCCTGATTCTTAGGACTGGGCCAAACCCCGAGGCTTGTGGGTAGACCAGGTATCCATGCTCCGAGCCGTTTTCGGCCAATGCCGATGGGACAGGACCAAATTCCATCCGACGAGTGGTTGATTCGCCATTGGGCGCCATCCGCACTCAACCAAATCCAGGTGGAAGATTGTCGAACGGGCTGGTTGTTTTTCTTATCCATGTCTTTTGAGTGACCGGTTGGGCCAATTTTAACACTCAATGCCAACGGAAAAGAAGGTTGCAGCGAGGAGAGTAAGCCGGAATGTTGTTAACTCACAGATCAAACTTGACAAGTTTGTTGCCTTATATGCCAAGGTGTGCATATGCCAGATAGTGATGCTTCTTTGCCCCTTGCCCCACCAAATCCTCCAACAGGTCTTCTTGGGCAGTACGACTCCGATGTCACGGTTTTAACCGCTGGCGACAAGACGATTATCTTGGTTGGCACAGCGCACGTGTCACAAGAATCGGTTGAAATCGTGAAGCTGGTGATTGAGCAAGAACAGCCTGATGGGGTCTGCGTGGAATTGGACACCAAGCGATTTGAAGCCATTTCCCATCCCAATCGTTGGGAGTCGCTGGATCTGAAAGAGATCATTCGCCGGCAACAACTTAGTACCCTCATGGTGAACCTGGTGTTGGCCTCTTTTCAAAAGCGATTAGGGGATAAGCTTGGCGTGCTGCCAGGTACAGAAATGCTTGAAGCCATTCGGATGGCAGAGAAGCACAATGTTCCTGTGATCTTAGGTGACCGCGATGTTCGGGTGACGATGCGTCGAGCTTGGCGTAACACACCGTTTTGGCGCAAGAGTTTACTGGTTTCGTCTCTCATGCTCAGCATTTTTGATACGACAGAGGTTTCAGAGGATGAAATTCGTAATCTCAAAAAACAAGATGTTCTGTCAGAAATGATGAAAGAGCTGGGCAAGGAAGTCCCCACGCTCAAAGTAGTTCTCATTGATGAACGAGATCGTTACTTAGCGAAGAAAATGGTCGAGGCTCCAGGAAAAAGAACGGTGGCCGTCGTAGGGGCTGGACATGTGGCAGGTATTTGCCAAACCATTGAGCAACAACAATCAGTCGATTTGGAGGAGTTAAATTATATTCCACCCGTTTCTCCCATTTGGAAAATGGTCGGATGGAGTATTCCTCTATTAATCGTCGGGTCAATTGCCTGGATCGGATGGCAGAAAGGGGCGGATGCGGCGGGAGAAAATGCGCTGTTTTGGATTTTAGCGAATGGTATTCCTAGTGGCATTGGAGGCATTTTGGCCATGGCTCATCCGCTGACGATCCTCACCGCGTTTGTGTCCGCGCCATTTACGAGTCTCACGCCAGTGATTGGAGTGGGGTATGTGACGGCCTTTGTTCAAGCCTATTTACAGCCTCCCATCGTGCGTGATTTTCAAACGGTAGCCGAAGATATTGCGATTCCCTTTCGATGGTGGAAGAGTCGGCTGTTACGTGTCTTTCTGGCCTTTCTGCTTCCCACCATTGGCAGTATAATTGGAACGTGGGTCGGCGGGACTCGTATCGTCTCCAATTTGTTTTGAGAGCCTGTTTGTCCATTTCCCGCCTTGGTAAGGAGGGATAAAGGGAGGTAGAAACTTCAGTAACTTGAGGAATTCAAATTAATAGAGAGACTATGATGGAGCTATCTGCACTTTCGACGTATGTTGGAAAATGCATTTCGGGCAGGTGTAATGAATAAACCTGCCTTCCCCCACAAGACGTTTCATCATGGTGGTTTGACACCAGGTGCAGAGTCGGTCAGGAATTTCCGAGGAAGAGGCGGTTTGAGCCGATGCAGGATTGGGTGTAGTCATAGTGGAAGACATTCTCAAAAACATCTGTGGGGTTTGTCAATGTTCACGACCATAAAATCCACAAAATGGTGGGGAGGTATTCTCGTAGGGCTTTTGGTGTTGCTGCCAGCACTTGGATGGGCGGGAGATGATGATCAGGAACAGTCACGTTTGACCATCTCTGCCGTAGGCAAGAGGAATGTACCTCCCGATAAAGCCGTGCTGAGTTTTGCCGTCGAAACCGTAGGGGAAAAATTGGAAATTGTTCAAAAAGAGAATCAAGACCGTATGGCCAGGGTGTTAGAAGAATGTCGAAAATTAGAGATTGCGTCTCAATTCATTCAAACGACATCCTTGAATGTTATCCCTGAATATCCCCCGCCTCCTCGGCGTGCAATCGATAAACCCTTGGAGCAGACGATTCCTCGTATTATTGGCTATCGAGTTGTGCATCAGGTCAATGTGGAAGTCCGCAATTTGGATATGGTCGGTCAGGTAGTGGATCGTATATTAAAAGTGGGAGCGAACCGCTTCTCCGGAATTTCTTGGGGAATACAAGACGAACAACCCCACACACTCCAAGTTTTGCAACTGGCTGCCTCAAAAGCGCGGACCAAAGCTGAAACCTTGGCTCAATCCTTACAACTTAAATTAATCAGGATCATGGAGGTCATGGAAGGCAGTGTTTCGGTCGTTCCACCTGCCGGACGGTATCGGATGGCCAGTGCAGCCATGTCGTTGGATGGCGGTGGAGGAGCGTCAGTCTCAGCTGGAGAGATCACGGTGCGCGGTACCGTCACGTTAGTCTACGAAATCACCTCGCAATGATCATCGTTACGACCAGTGTTTTCTTTCGATTTGAGATGGGCCTTTCAGTATGACCACCGAATCAGCACCTCCTTCTTTGCACAATGAATCGACAAACTCTGTTCTGGGCGTGCCGGCATTGGTGGTCTCAGGGTTTTTAGGTGCGGGCAAAACGACTCTCGTCAAACATCTCATCACGGATGCGCAGCAACAGGGCCTCAAGTTAGCGGTGGTCTCTAATGAATTTGGCGAATTGGGGATTGATCGGGCGCTTCTTCAGGAAGCGGGTGGTCCAGGGTATGTCGAATTGGAAGGTGGCTGTGTTTGCTGTCAATTAACCAATGAATTACTGGAGACGCTCCAGAATCTATGGGAGACTATCCGTCCAGATCGAGTTGTCGTAGAAACCTCTGGCGTGGCGTTGCCCTTTGAAACGCTCATGACATTTTGGCGTGAACCGCTTACCGAATGGGTTGGGGAAAGTTTGGCGATTGTGGTCGCCAATGCAGAACAAGTTGGGGAAGGCCGAGATCTAGAAGGTACGTTTGAACAGCAAGTGTCTTCGGCGGATATCGTGGTGCTCAATAAAGTTGATCTAGTGCCAAAAGATTCCATCGGGAGAATAGAAAACCTCCTGCAGGATATGGCTCCTGATGCCCCGTTCGTTCGAAGTATTCAGGGGAAAATCGACACGTCGGTGGTCTTTCCTCCTGCTCCCTCGCCATCGAACTCATCCAAGCGTAAAAGCAAACCAGAAATTCTACCCCACACGCATGAAGCCTTTGAGGCCCAAGAGCTTTCCTTTCCGGACAACATCATGCCCGAAGACCTCATCCAACAACTTCAACCGCTCAACACATTACGCATCAAAGGCATCATCAACACATCGGAAGGTCCCAAGCTGGTCCAAGGCGTTGGACCCCGCATTGACCTGAGCGCCCCTCCCGCAAATCTTCCTCAGGAAATGATTGGCCGTCTTGTGGCCATCCGCCGAAAATAATTCTTCAGCTTATTTCTTAATTCTTGCCTCGACCACATAGTCACGCAGACCGCCGACTTTGGTCATGAGCTCATCGAATTCTATTTGAGGAACCTTGAATTCTTTTAAGGTTGTCACTAAGTGACCGGCGACAATATCAAATTCTTTATCGGTAATTCCTAAGCCGACATGGGCCTCCCCCAAGGGGCGATTGATTTTTTTGCAAGGGCCGCCAGTATTCGCGCACATCAGGTTCTTATTCTTCTGTCGCAATTGATTTCGGGTGTCCGTGCCCATGCCCACAAAAAATCGTCCGACAACCGGATCCTCCCATACTTTTACCAGGAAAACATCGACGACGGACGAGATCGCGTCATATCCGCCAAGACGTTCATACAAGGAACGATCAGTCTCAGCCAAACTCAAGCTGGTAGTCATGCTAATAAGGGAAAAAATCAGGATTAACAAAAATGACTTGCTAAAACGTACGATGTGAGATGTCTTCATGGCGTTCTCCTTGTTAGGGCCTCAGGCAGTGTCCTGCCATTGTTATTACTTGAAATACTGTTTGCTGATTTGCTCGGTATTACGGAATATCCCTCGCTATGATAACAAATTCCTAAACTCGCCGTGTCAAAAAGATGGTTGTTTGAAGAGGTTGGGATGGTCTTTGAGGAGTTGGTCTTTAAGTTCTTGGTCGAGTTGGGCTTGATAGAGGGTTTTGGCTTTGGCGAGGAGATCGATGGAGACGTGGGTGACGCCCAACATGTTGGCTTCTTGTAGAATTGCGCCGGTGAAGGACGTATCCTGAAGCGAGGCCCCTTGGAGGTTCGCTTGAATCAACTTGACTTCTCGTAGGTCGGTAAGATTCAACTTCGTGTGAGAAAGGTTCGCACGGGTAAGGTTTCCCCAGGGAAGTGAGGCCTGTGTGAGATTTGACCCTTCAAGATTCGCCCCCTCCAAGTTGCATGCAATTAATCCAGTGCCTGTTAAGTCTGCTCCGATCATGGTGGCAAAGGAAAGATTGGCTTTAATGAAATTGGCTTCCAGGATATCAGCTTCGGTGAAGTTGGCTCTGGTCAGGTTGGCTTCCGTGAGATTGGCTCGATAGAGATAGGCATCGGAGAGGTCAACGCCTTCCAGGTTCGCATGGCTTAGATTTAGGCTCGTAAAGTCGTAACCAGAGAGATCGGCACCACTGAGGTCTGGTTGGGGAGATTGGGAATTGCCTCGAAATTTATTCCATTCGGTAACGCCACCGTCGATCAACAGCTGAACGTGTTCGGGATTCGCCATGCGCTAGTTGATGGAGAACGGCGGAGATGGAATAGCTAGGTCGAGTGGAGGGAACGTCCTCGCCTAGCGTTTTTTGAGGTATTTAAGAAATTGGGAGTCTGGCGTGAGCACCATGGTGGTATCTTTGGCAAACACTTTTTTATAGGCTTCCATTGTCCGGACGAATTCAAAAAATTCCGGCCCCTGCTTGTACGCAGTGGCATATGTTTTATAGGCTTTAGCTTCCCCTTCCCCTCGAAGTTCCTGCGAAGTTTTGTAGGCTTCAGCCGATATGATTTCTTTGTCTTTTTCAGCTTCAGATCGGATTTTTTGGGCCTCTTCTTCACCTTCCGCGCGGTATCCCTTGGCTTGGCGCTCTCGTTCAGCCTGCATTCGTTGGAAAATAGCTTTTTCATTTTGTTCTGGTAGATCGGCGCGCTTGATTCGCACGTCTAACACTTCCAGCCCGTAGACCGACGCTTTTTCATTGGATCGATCAGAGACGAGCTTCATGATCAACGCTCTGTTGGCAGAGACAATCTCTGGGAGTTCATGCCGGCCAAGTTCAACGCGTAGTTCGGAGTAAATAATATCATCTAAGCGTTGGAGTGCACCGCGTTGTGTCTGAAAGGCTTGAAAGACTTTTAATGGGTCCACGATCCGCCATTTGGCGAAGTTGTCGATCACCATAGATTTTTTGTCACTGGTAATGACGTCACGGGCTGGGGCATCATAATCCAAGAATCGTTTATCAAAAAAGGTGACCTGATGGTAAAAAGGAATTTTTAATTGGAGACCTGGCTCGGTGACCGTCCGCACTGGTTTCCCCAATGCGACAACAATAGCTGTTTCCGTTAAATCGACGACGAAAAATGGCGAGAGTCCCAATGTAATGAGGAGCCCCAGTACTAACACGACTCCAAGGATCAGATTGCTTTTCATGATGCGCCACCTCCGCGAGATTTACTGAGACGATCTAAGGGAAGATAGGGCAACACGTTTTTCGCCGCGTTGGAATCAAGGATGATTTTTTCGGTATTAGAAAGGACTTCTTCCATGGTTTCGATATACACGCGTTTGCTAATCACGTCTTTCCCTTGTTTGTATTCTTTTAATGTTTGGAGGAAGTGATTGGCTTCCCCTTCGGAACGGCTAATTCTTGATTGTGCGTAGGCTTTGGCTTGATTGATTTGTTGGGCGGCTTCCCCTTTGGCTCTGGGGATTAAATCGTTTCGGTAGCCATGAGCCTGGTTGATGAGTTTTTCGCGATCTTCTTTTGCGCTGGCGACATCTTTGAAGGCCGCGGCGACGGCTTCTGGTGGATTGACGTCCTGAAGCTGGATCTGGGCGACCTGGACCCCAGCTTGGTATTGATCCAGAATGCCTTGTAATAAGATTTGGGCGTTTTGCTGAATTTCGGCTTTTCCGACTGTCAGGGCCTCATCAATCTTACTTTTGCCGATGACTTCCCGCATGGCGGCTTCAGCAGAATTATGAATCGTGTCTTCGACATTAGCGACCTGGTAGAGATATTTTTTGGCATCGTTAATTTTATATTGGACGATAAACTCGAGTGAGAGAATGTTCATATCTCCGGTCAGCATGAGGGCTTCTCTCGGAACGAATTGAGTGCGTCCCCGATCTGTTCGAAAGCCGACTTCCACTCGATGGAGTTTTTCAACTTTCGGGGTATCGACGGTTTCAGCAAATGGAGCTTTAAAGTGAGGGCCGGGTCCAACCTCTCGAACGATAACTCCAAATCGTTTAATTAAGCCTTGTTCGTCTGGCGCAACGATAAAGAAGGATTGCCAGAGTCCTAAGACGATAAGCACAATTAAGATGATCGTTTTAAAGCCTTTTCCTGGCACAAGATTCTTGATTGAATCTTGGGCTTTGCGAAGGGCTTCATCGAGGGGGTCTTGTCCGCTGCCGCCCCATGGATCTTTCGGTTCCCATGCCATAATTGAGTCCTGTTAGGTAAAGTCGAGAAAAAATGGTGTGTGAGCTGTGGTGTGCAATTCCTCATCACGGTAACAGAAAATTTTTGATTGGGCAATAAATAAGGAATGATGGCTGGTTGATAGAATTTTTGTTGTCATGAACATGGTCGTCAAACTCTGATGCCAATGCTTCCCTTACCGAACAACCAATCACAAGGGCTCCCTCAGCACCTGGTGTTTCATAAGCCCTTTGGCGTGCTGTCGAAATTTACCGATGCCGAAGATCGTCCGACCTTGGCTGATTACGTGGATGTGCCGCATGTCTACCCGGCAGGCCGTCTGGATATGGATAGCGAAGGGTTGTTGCTACTGACCTCAGATGGGAATCTTGCCGCTCGTTTAACCTCTCCTTCATTTAAAGTTCCCAAGACGTATTGGGTTCAGGTCGAGCGTATTCCTGATGAAGCTGCCCTTGTCCAATTGCGGAAGGGGGTACCGGTCAAAGGTCGCCAGACTCGTCCGGCTACCGTACACCTCCTTGCCGAAGAGCCGAAGGTTCATCCGCGTCCCGTCCCCATACGGTATCGGAAGTCTGTGCCGACTGCGTGGTTGAGGATAGAAATTTCCGAAGGCATGAATCGTCAAATTCGCCGAATGACCGCTCAGGTCGGGCATCCGACGTTGCGAGTCATTCGAGTGGCTATCGGGTCAATACAATTGGGAACACTCGCCCCAGGAGAATGGCGCATGCTAAGTCTTGGGGAAATCCAGCAATTGCAGGAAGCCAAGGGAAGATTCACGAATGGGATGGTCCGGAAAATCGAGAGAAAACATGAGGGGCTGCAGAATTGAGAAAAACACTCTCTATAAGGGTAAATACCTTGAACATTCCACTTCAGACAGGTAGAATACCAACTGCTTGATTCACAATATTTTGGGTAGTGACTTCAATGGCGGTACTACATATTACCTT
>JAJDBR010000095.1 GCA_029261275.1 Nitrospirales bacterium | reverse complement strand
GGTCGCAAACTCAACCGGAGTAAGCTACCCTACCATCAACCCCAGTTCGCTGGTCTGCATAAATATCGCGTATCCAAAAGCAAAAAAAGAACAACAAAAAATCGCTGACTTCCTTGACTGGAAGACCGGGCAGATTGATGCCCTGATTAAGCTAACATCAAAAGCAATCAGTTTGATAATCGAATACCGCACTGCCCTCATCACTGCCGGGATCACCGGCAAGATCGATGTGCGCAACATCAAACTGGGAGCTATAGCGTAGCGGTGCCTATCAATGCTCAAGGCTATTTCAATGCGCTGCGGAGTTATCTTAACCGGGTGTACTATGAAGTTAAACTCGCTTCGGATGGAAGAGTTGTTATGAAAGAGACAATCTTTCTTCCGGGAAATCAGAAAAAGGATTTGACAGTTTATATTGATGCGCCGGGCGATGCCTTTGTGATTAACCTTGACAAAAAAGTTAAGAATAGCAACCAATCTGAATCACTTTTTCACTTTCTTGACGACAACGGAAAGCCGTGGTCAAAGCGATGTGATTTCATCGTTTTTCATCTCCACAACGGAAAAATCAATGTCCTCTGTTTCGAGTTCAAATGGGAGACTCTGTCAGTCGAAAGAGTGATTGAACAGCTTGCATCAAGCGAATCGTGGTGCCGATCACTTCACAGCGTGATAAAGCACTACACGGGGAAGAAGCGACCCCTGCATCTCACAAAATTCGTACTTTCATCACATCCAGACCCGACACCGTATCTTGACACCGATCATTGTTTGAAGCGCGATCACGCTATTCGACACTATCACTACAATGCTATCGACGGCCTCTCGCTTGCCGACTTGGAGAACTCCAATATCGAGACCATCAATTAACGCCTTATGAAGAAACACATTGAAGCTCGCCTCGAAGACGCTATTGTTGATCATCTGAACAACCAGGGAGGTTTTGTCTCGATAGATTACCGCAAGGGAGAAGCAGAAGGTCGCTACGATACCGAAAGAGCGCTTGACCCTTTCCTCGTGCTGGAGTTCATCAAGAATACGCAAGAGAAAGTCTGGCAGAGCCTGCACGCGATCCATGCCGAAGAGACTGACAAGGTTATTTTTGATCACCTTTGCAAGGAGCTGGATACTAAGGGAGTCCTCAAGGTTCTCCGGCAAGGGTTCAAATGCTACGGAAAGAAACTACGGGTAGCGGTCTTCGCTCCGAGCAACCAGATGAACCCTGATACCCTGTCTCTTTACGGGAAGAATGTTCTTAGCGTCACCCGCCAGCTTCACTATGGGAAGGAGCATTCCAAATCCCTGGATCTCGTTCTCTTTCTCAATGGCTTGCCCATTGTTACTGCCGAGCTGAAGAACCCGCTCTCCGGTCAAACCGCTGTACATGCCAGAAGACAATACAAGAAGGACCGTGACCCAAAGGAGCTAATCTTCGACTTCAAGAAGCGCACACTCGTTCATTTTGCGGTGGATCAAGACATGGTCTTCATGGCCACGCGACTGAGCGGTGACAAGACGCATTTCCTCCCCTTCAATTTGGGCAACGATGGGCATGCTGGGAATCCTCCTGCCGCCGATGGCGGCTACCGCACGTCTTACCTTTGGCGGGAGGTGTGGCAGCGCGATAGTCTGCTCGACATTCTTGGGCGGTTCATGCACTTGCAGGTCTCGGAGAAGCGTATCCTCACGGATCAAGGGATTAAGAAAATTACTAAGGAAACGATGATCTTCCCCCGCTACCACCAGCTAGACAGCGTTCGCAAGTTGGTCACTCATGCCCGAGAAAACGGCCCTGGCCGAAACTACCTTGTTCAACATTCGGCGGGTTCTGGGAAGTCCAATTCCATCGCATGGCTGGCTCACCGGCTTTCTTCTTTGCACGATGTGAATGACCAGAAAGTATTTGATTCGGTGATCGTGGTGACCGACCGCCGCATTCTCGACCAGCAGCTTCAGAACACGATCTACCAATTCGATCATAAGCAAGGTGTGGTCGAGAAAATCGAAGAAGACACCCGTCAATTGGTGAGAGCGCTCGCAGACGGGACACCGATTATTATCACCACGTTGCAAAAGTTTCCCCTTGTCGCTGAAACCCTGGAGAAGCTACGCGAGGAGGAGCACCCCGACCTCGCCATTTCGACCAAGGACAAGAAATTCGCCGTCATTGTGGACGAAGCGCATAGCTCTCAGTCAGGGGAAAGTGCGATGGATCTCAAGGGAGTTCTCAACGCTGAACACATACAGGAGCAGGCGGTCCAATATGCCACGGCACACGGACTGGATGAGGATGATGACGCCGACCACCTAGCTGGTGTGGTTCGTGAGATGATGAAGCGGGGGAAGCAGCCAAATCTTAGCTTCTTCGCCTTTACTGCGACGCCCAAGTACAAAACTAAGAAAGTTTTCGACGAACCCGGTCCAACAGGCGAAGCGCCCTTCCATCTCTACACGATGCGGCAGGCCATTGAAGAGAAGTTTATCCTCGATGTCCTGAAGAACTACATCACCTACGAAGCCTATTTCCGTATCGCGCAGGCGACGGAAGAGGACATTCAGGTCAAGCGGAAGAAGGCGGCTCGGGCCTTGGCCCGCATACTCACGCTTCACCCACACAATCTGGCTTCCAAGACCGAGGTGATGGTTGAACACTTCCGTACCCACGTGAAGCACAAGATCGGTGGACGGGCTAAAGCGATGGTGGTCACCGATTCACGTCTCCACGCCGTGCGCTACAAGAAGGCGTTCGACAAATATATAGACGAAAAGGGCTACACGGACGTAAAGACGCTGGTGGCGTTTTCAGGCGTGGTGGAAGACCCCGATGCACCTGGCAAGAGTTGGACAGAAGTCGGGATGAATGGTGGCATCAAGGAAAGTGAGTTGCCTGAGAAGTTCGATAGCCATGAATACCAGGTGTTGTTGGTGGCAGAGAAGTATCAGACCGGATTCGATCAGCCGCTTTTGCACACGATGTATGTGGATAAGAAGCTGACCGGACTCCAGGCAGTTCAGACACTCTCTCGGCTCAATCGGACCTGTCCAGGTAAGGAGGACACCTTTATCCTCGATTTCCGTAATAAACCCGAGGAGATCTTTACCGCCTTCAAACCCTACTACGAGGACACGCCTGCCGACCCACTGACCGACCCGCAGCATCTTTACAGACTCCAGCACCAGATCGAAGAGTCTAGGCTAATTTTCGAGGAGGAAGTGAAAGCCTTCTGTGCTGTCTATTTCAGACCACGGCGGAAAGAGACCGTCCACGACCACGCTGAGATGAACGGTATTCTTGATAAAGCCGTCGAGCGCTTCAAGGAACGTCCCGAAGAAGAACGAGAGGAGACGAAAACCTTGTTCGTCAATTTTCGCAATATGTATGGCTTTCTGTCCCAAGTCATTCCCTACCAGGATTCAGATCTTGAGCAGTTTTATACTTATCTGCGTTTCCTCCTGACAAAGCTACCCAAGCGTGAATCCGGGCCAGGCTATCACCTTGATGACGAGATCGAGCTTCAATACTATCGCCTCCAGAAAATCAGTGAGGGGCAGATCAACCTTAACACGGGTGAGGGTCATCCCCTGAAAGGCCCCTCGGACGTGGGCACGGGGCAGGATGATCAAGAGATACGCCTGGCGGAATTGATTGACATTCTCAATGAGCGATTCGGCACCGACTTCACTCAGGCTGATCAGCTCTTCTTTGACCAAATCCAAGAAGAGGCTGTGGAAAGTGAGTCACTACAGAAAGCAGCTGCCGTAAATTCCAAAGACGATTTTCGGTATGTTTTCGAGAAAGCCTTTGAAGGGCTGCTCATCGATCGAATGGAAGGTAACGAAGAAATCTTCGGAAGACTGATGCGTGACCGAGATTTCCGAGATTTGGCTGCTGAGCACCTCCTGGGCAAAGTTTACAAAGAGTTGCGTCAAGGTTCTGATAAGTGACCATCTCCTTGCTGCTCAAAGCGTTCTTCGTGAGCATCGACTGCTAGACAATAGAACACTACAAGCACTTCCTCGATTTGATCTTCACTCCGCATAGATGTTTTAGGTGATTGTTCGGTAGTTAATTACAACGAGAAAAAATGATTCGACTTAATTGAAGGTTATCTGGAGCGGTCAGGCACTTCGATTTATCGGGATAATTTCCGCGCCAGCTTTCAGCTTATCGAGATAGTCTGCCCAGTCTTGCATCATCTTCCGACGCTCAGGTAGGTGGGCCGTGCGGTTATAGGCACGCCCGTTCGGGTCACGCACTGCATGAGCTAACTGGTGCTCGATGTAATCCGGGCGGAAGCCCAGCACTTCATCCAGAATTGTTCGTGCCATTGCCCGAAAACCGTGACCGCTCATCTTTTCCTTGGGAATTCCCATGTTTCGCATTGCAGCAAGAACGGCATTCTCGCTCATCGGTCGTGCTGCACTGCGTGCACTGGGGAAGACATAACGCCCACGTCCTGTTAGCGGATGCAGTTCCTGCAAGATTGCGACGGCTTGTTTGGAAAGAGGGACAATGTGCCGTGTGTCTGTCTTGGTGACGGTGAAGCACCATTCCGCTTTGTCCAGGTCGATGTCTGCCCATTCAGCATGACGCAGTTCACCAGGACGCACGAAGGTCAATGGCGCGAGGTGAAGGGCGCACCGAACTGTTAGCGTGCCTTCGTAGCTGTCCATGGCCCTGAGCAATTCAGCCACCTCTTTGGGTTCGGTAACGGATGCGAAGTGTTTACTCTTCACCGGTTGCAAAGCCCCACGCAGATCCTGGGTTATGTCCCGTTCTGCACGTCCTGTTGCGACGGCATAGCGGAACACCTGTCCGCAGTTCCCTAATGCCCGATGCGCTGTCTCCACGGCTCCGCGTTCTTCAATCCTGCGAACGACACCCAGTAGTTGTTGTGGAGTGATATCTGCAATTGGTTTCCCGCCGATCCATGGGAAAATATCCCTCTCAAACCGACGAATGGTTCGGTCTGCATGATTGGCAGCCCTATTGTGTGTCCATTTGGCGAACCATTCCCGTGCTACAACCTCGAAACTATTTGCTGCACGCTCTTCCTTCGCAGTCATTTTTGCGCGACGGTGCTCGCTTGGGTCGATGTCATTTGCCAGCAGTTTTCGGGCCTCATCTCGCTTTTCACGGGCCTCTTTCAACGAGACATCGGGGTAGACACCCAAGGAAATCCCTTTCTCCTCGTTATCGAATTGGTACTTCAGCCGCCACCATTTGCCCCCGGAAGGGTTCACCAACAGAAATAGACCACGTTGGTCATAGAGCTTGTAGCGTTTTTCTGAAGGTTTAGCGTTACGGACTTTGGTATCTGTGAGTGGCATTTTGGGGTAACTTCTATCTCTTGTGTCTTAGTTACCCCCAATAGTACCCCCAGTTACCCCTGGATGTCTACGGACGTGGCTGTCCCTTGCTGGTCAATAAAACAATAAAAAAGCCAGCAATAATGCTGGCTTTAGGATGTTATTGGAATTTATTGGATGAGAGAATGGTGGAGGTGAGGGGAATCGAACCCCTGTCCGAGAACATTCAGCACAACAGCCCTACGTGTGTAGCCGATGATTTAAAATTCGCAGTTGCCCACGCCCACCGACCGGCTTAGAGCGCCCGCTAGCCCAGAACGTTCTCAT
>JAJDBR010000094.1 GCA_029261275.1 Nitrospirales bacterium | reverse complement strand
CCTCGCACGCAAATTCCGTCATGACCATTGACGGTATCGCTTCTGTCCCCCCACTTATTTTTCCAAGACAGTGGCGACGTGACACGCACGACTTCGGTATCTTTCGTTTCGACATAAATTTGGCAGCCATCACCACAATAGTTACATGTGGTGGTGGTTTTTTTGAGTTGCCACGGTTTATAGGCATATTTAGAAAATTTATTGGTAATCGCGCCAACAGGACAGACTGCTAAACAATCGCCGCAGAATTCACAGTCCAATGCTTGATCGCCTTTGGCGACCACTTGAGTGAAACCGCCTTTTTTCATGAATTGCAGCGCGTCGATTCGCTGCACATCTTTGCAGATGTTGATGCATTCGCCGCAGGCGATGCAGCGGTTCATGTTGAAATCCAACACCAAGCTGCGCGTATCTTCCGGGATATTTTTTTGCTTCGCATTTGCCAGGTTGGTCACGCCATGCTCAAAGGCGGTGTCTTGCAATTCGCAATGACCGTCGGCATCGCAGACAGGACAGTCCAGAGGATGGACCGATAGGTGCTTTTCTACGGCTTTTTTTCGGGCTAAAAATAAATCTTCACCGTCAGTCCGAATGACCATGCCGGCTGCCGCTTTCGCGGTACAGGAACGGACCGGCGCTTTCTTCCCCTCCTGGCTTACCAGACACATCCCACAGGAACCAAAGGGATCGAAGGTATAGTGGTAGCACATCGCTGGGACGATCTTGCCTGTGCTGGCGACCACGTCATACAGCGAGACCCCAGCCTTGGCCTGGACGGTTTCGCCGTCCATAGTCAATTCGATGATTTCAGCTTCAACTTCTGGTGATGTGACTGGTTTTAAGCCCATATGCGTTCCTTGTTAACGATCACATTCTCCCATGACGATGTCATAGCTCCCAAAAATAGTAACGGCGTCAGCGATCATATAGCCTTTTGACATATAATCAAAGGCACCCATATGAATAAATGATGGGGATCGGATTTTCAAACGATAGGGATTCCCGCCTCCCGTACTCACAATATAGAAGCCTAGCTCGCCTTTATGCGCTTCGGTTCCGCAATAGATTTCCCCAGCTGGGGCATCAAAGCCCTGAGAAAATAATTTGAACTGCTGAATCATGGATTCCAGATTGGTAAACACGCGATCTTTTGGCGGCAACGTGACGCTGGGCACATCCGCCATAATAGGCCCCGGTTGCATTTGCTCTAGGCATTGCTTGATGATTTTGATGCTTTCCCGAAATTCTTCAATCCGAATCCAATATCGATCATAGGTATCGCCATTCTTCCCAACGGGAACACTGAACTCGCACCAGGGGTATGCGCTATACGGTTCGTATTTGCGCAGATCATAATCGACACCCGAACCGCGCAATGTGGGTCCGCTTAATCCAAAGCTCAATGCATCTTCGGCGGAAATAACCGCCACGCCCTGAGTTCGAGCCAGCCAGACGCGATTTTTTTCAAGAAACACCACATACTCGTCAATCTTAGGCGGGAAATAGTCTAAGAACCGTTTAACCTTATCGATCAACGAATCGTTGAAATCCTGTTCCACACCCCCGATGCGATACCAGCTGGTGGTGAGGCGCGCCCCGCAGAGTTCGTCAAACCAATCCAGCAAAATTTCCCGATCCCGAAAGGTATAAAAGAAGACCGTCATGGCTCCAATGTCTAACGCCTGGGTGCCCAACCAAAACAAATGACCGATGATGCGCTGCACTTCAGCAACAAGGGTGCGGAGATATTCGGCTCGGTCGGGAAGCGTAATATCCATGAGCTTTTCAACGGCACGGCAATAGGCAAAGTTGTTATACATCGCGCAAACATAGTCTAAACGATCCGTATGGGGGATGAACTGATGGTAGGTGCCACCTTCAGCCAGTTTTTCCACACCGCGATGAAGATAGCCCAATACCGGGGTGGATTTAACCAGTCGTTCGCCTTCCAGTTCCATGATGACTTTTAACACCCCATGTGTCGCGGGGTGTTGTGGCCCCATATTCAGGAGCAGCTCTTCGGTCCGAAGGGTTGGGAGGTCTGCGGTCTCCGGATGATTCGGATCGACTTTATAGACGGTGGTACGTTGATCGTCGAGTTTCATAATGATTCAGAATGTTAGGCCACTAATTCGGATCGTTTAAAAAATCAAACGTGTCCCGCCAGCCCTTGCCTTGGACGGGAAAATCTTTTCGCAGGGGATAGCCTTCCGTGTAATCATCAGGCATCAGAATCCGACGCAGGTCGGGATGGTGGTTAAACCGAATCCCCATCATGTCAAAGACTTCCCTCTCCATAAAATCGGCACCCATCCACAAGTCGACCATTGAGTCCACCTGGCAATCGTGTTCCGGCACGCGGGTTTTGATACGGATGCGATGCCGCTTACGGATTGAATACACTTCATAGACCACTTCAAAACGTTCCGATTCGTCAGGCCAGTCTACCGAACTGACGTGCACCATATAGTCACAATCCAGTTCAGGGTCTTTCCGAACATAGGCGCACACATCATGCACTGCCTCGCGTTTGACCGAAATCGCTAGATCCCCCCGCCATTCGTTTGCGCTGAGAAACCCTTCCGGGAATCGACATTGAATTTTTTCAGCAATAGGGTGCATGGTAAGGAATCTATTAAATGGCCCAACCTTAATGGTTATTGGACGCGCACCAAATCAAATGTGGTCATACCAGCCTGCTGACCCTTTTCAAAGAAAGACCATTCTTGATGTAAATGACCGGATTCGCTCATGGTAATTTTGAGGTCATGCATATGGCCTTCCTTAGCAAGGTGGGACGAATCTTCAGGAGATAACGAAAATGAAAGGGTTTTTCCTTCCATGGCGGCCAGATCTAAATGCGGTTGATTCCCCACCGAACAATAATGCGTCATAGCCAGCTTCCCGGACTTATCATGGTAGACATTGACCATCTCATGTTGTTTGGATCCTGGGAACATCGTTTCCACGACCGTACTGCCATTTGATGACACTTTATATTCAATTTTGGCGGGGACTTCTTTCCCATGCATGATGTGGGTGCCTTCCCAAGTTCCAGCCAAAGCCTTCATGGTGTTAAGTGCAGCGCTGCCTTCATAGGGCGGGGGTTCCGTCACTTCGGCGAGAGAGAATGTCGTGCCTCCTATGGCCATGAGACACAATATGAGCAATGCCAACAAGAATTTCATCATGAACCTCCCGGTTAATGACTTTCTTCGCATCACGTTTACACTTTCACTTGTTCAGGTTGTTTTGTGAACACGCGCTTTTGCATGATCCGATCTTGGAGTTTCAAGATCCCGTCAAACAAGGCTTCGGGAGTTGGAGGGCAGCCAGGCACATAGATGTCGACTGGGACAAACCGATCAACCCCTTGAACAACACTATAGCTGTCATAAATATTGCCAGAAGTGGCACAGGATCCCATGGAAATTACATATTTCGGTTCTGGCATTTGGTCGTAAATTTTTCGAATAACTGGGGCCATGCGGCGGCAGACGGTACCGGCCACAATCATCAAATCGGATTGGCGAGGGGAGGCGCGGAACACTCCTGCCCCATATCGGTCAATGTCATATCGGGACGACACGGCCGCGATCATTTCAATCGCGCAGCAGGCCAAGCCAAAGGTCATGGGCCATAACGAGCCTTTGCGAGCCCAGTTGACGACCTTTTCGAGGGAAAGGGTCATAACCCCTAATTCTCCGTCTTTTGCTGGTGGCCCGATTTGTATTAATCCCATTCCAGAGCCCCCTTCCGCCAGGCATACACGTAGGCCACAACAAATAAGCCAATAAAGATCATCATTTCAATAAACCCAATGATGCCCAACTGTTTAAACGTAATGGCCCAAGGATAGAGGAAGATGACCTCAATATCAAAAATGACAAACAGCATCGCAATGACGTAATAGCGCACTGGAAACGGCATACGGGAATCGGAAAAGGGTTCCGAGCCGCATTCATAGGTCGAGAGTTTTTCCGGCTCAGGGTACTTAGGTTGAACGAGGTAGGAAAGGAGGAGCGTCACCAGCCCAAACCCCAAGGCCAGGACCGTAAAGACCAGGATTGGGAAAAACTTCGTTAAGTATTCAAGGAGAAGGTCCGACCCGGACACCTGGTGACCCCCCAAAACGTATATTGAAAATACAGCACCTAACTTACGCGAGAACCCCTAGGACTGGGCATGTTAGCACCCAATTTTTTTGGGAATCAATGCAACGAAAGACCTAACACGACATAGGCCTATTCATGAGACAAAAATACTGACAAATCAGGAGGTTGATGAAATGGTCGAACGTGATTGATGTTGCCTCTTGGGGGGGCAATCGCAGGAATATATCTTGGGTGTGTTCTTGATGCTGGAGACTTCTTATGATTCAAGGCCGCTATCTACATGCATTGAGCCTGGAATAACCTCTAGGCGAAAATCTCCTTCAAACTTTGGAGGGCTTTGGAGCTGGTAGTTCGGATTAATTCCTCTGTTTTTTTTGTTAGCCTCACATATTTCGTTCGTTCTCCGGTTGCTTTAATTTCAATGTATTGGGCTTCTTTTGCATTATGTATGGCCCGCCTGGCTTGGGAGGCTGACAATTGAGGGATCATCTTTTCCGCATCGCTCATACTGACGGGAATGTTATGAAACTGTTTTAAAAACAATTCCGAAAACAAAGTCCAATAGTAACTTTGCTGTAATTTGGGTTCTCGAGCAAAAGCATTGATCCAAACCTGAGCGGCCTCTTTATTGATAGCCTCAATGTATCTTCCGACTTCCTTATCCGAAAAGTGTTTCATGGCATGATTCCCAGGTTTTGTGCTGAGCCCGTACGAATTTTTTAGTTT
>JAJDBR010000093.1 GCA_029261275.1 Nitrospirales bacterium | reverse complement strand
ATTCCAGGAATAGGCGATCTCTTTTCCATTTGGTTTAAAAGTAATGTGCAAAATGCCCAACTGCTCCATCGTCATTGCCAAAGAACCGCTTCAACCCCAAATCTGAGTGATTGGGTCTATGTCGCCGGTATCGTCATGGGGCTACTACTGCTACTCGGAATCACAGGCGCATTCCTCTTTTGGGTCGTTTCCTCACTTTTTGGGGCTTTTGGCCTAACAGAATAGAATCCCACGAGGTTTCCTCCTTCTAACTCACTGCACACAACCTAGAGTAATTGGTAGCCTAACTCATCCGCAAACTGACGACCTTTTGAGGTCAAGGCCACACGTTTAGGGGTTTTCACCAGATACTCGTCCTCTAAGAAGGAGGTAAATGAAGCAGCCCAGGCCGGATCGCGCTTATTGGTTTCAACCCAATCAAGAGGCACACCCTCTAGCAGTCTTAACCCAAACACAACTCGTTCCTTGTTTTGTTGAAGAATGGACAACAATTCTCGTTCGACAATCGGCAACTCTCTCTGCTCAAGACTCCGACAATATTGCTCCAGATTGGGCACCTTCCCAAAACGACATCCAGCCATATAGGATTGAGCACTGGGACCTAATCCAAGATAATCTTCCCCCTGCCAATAGCGACGGTTATGGCGGCACGCTCGACCAGGTTTCGCCCAGTTGGAAATTTCATAGTGGAGATACCCAGCAACCTCCAATAGTTCAGTTGCATACCGCTGTAACTGTCTTTCAATCGTCGCCTCAATCAAATTCAACTCACCACGTCGAAACGCTGAAGCAAATCTGGTCCCTTTTTCCAGAGAAAGGGCATAGCAGGAAAGATGGGTGGGTTCAAATTCACAAGCCTGTTGAAGGGTGCGATCCCAAGACACAACCGTTTGGCCAGGGATTCCATAAATTAAATCCAAATTGAAATTCGTGAACCCCGCCTGTTTGACTAATCTGATGCCTGTTATCGCCTCCTTAAAGGTACCGGAAAGGCCTAAGCATTCCCGCTCATGTTGGTCAAAGGTTTGAATCCCCAAGCTCAGCCGCGTCACGCCAGCGTCAAGCAAGGTATCCAGATAGGCAGATGTCAAAGACTCCGGGGTAGTTTCCACGGTCACTTCACAATTATCGGTCAAAGAAAATTCTGTAGAAACCATTGCCAGAACAGCAGCCAATTGTGCGGCAGATAACGCAGTCGGGGTACCGCCTCCAACATACACCGTCGAGACACGTTGTCCGGCACGACTTAATTGGGTGGCATAGACCGCGATCTCCGCTTCAAGGGCATCCAGAAATTGTTGGATTCGACCTTCTTCCTGCATCACTAAGTAAAAGGCACAAAAATGACACCGCTTCACGCAAAACGGAACATGGAGATACAGACCAACATCTTGGGTAGGAAGACGTTCCCCACAAGGAGGGATGGCACGATTGGCGATGCCTAGACGTTCATACATACCACAATGAATTCTTTCTTGTTAGGAACCATTCAGCCAGTTAGAGGGTTTCAGAATGTCGTTCTCGATAAATGGCACAATCGCCTTTTTCCCTCAACAAGTCGGCGACTTCCTTCACCATCGTGCGATTCCCGCAGACATAAGCCGCGAGATGATCAACCGTTGAAAGATCTTGGAGAAGATCCGTCACGCGTCCCCTCTTCCCTGCCCAGGCCGCACTGGGTTTCGACAAAGTCAGGACATAGGAAAAATTCTGATGTTGAGTGGCCCAGGCCTCTAATTCCTGAAGATAATAACAATCGACCTCACCCCTGAGCCCCCAGATAAGTTTCATGCGTTGAGAAGAAGACTCTTCTATGAGGGTGGCCATCATGGACCATAAGGGAGCCACGCCGGTTCCCGTGCCCACAAATAACAATTCTTTATCTAGCTCATGTTTGAGAAGAAACGATCCGTAGGGGCCGGATATCTGAACCTCTCCACCAATGTCATGCCCCAACAAAAAAGTCGAACCCTTCCCACGATCCTGACTATTCAGTAATAAGGTCAAATATTTCGAAGAATGCGGAGAAGATGCGAGAGAAAAGTATCGGAGCAGGGGGGAACGAGACGTGTCATCAGGAACGGCCACCGCAATCGATTGCCCTGCTTGAAAGGCCAAGGATGACGGCTCAACCATTTCCAGAGTCATTTCTCGAATATCTGGCGTTAAGGGCCTGATTTGCTGGACTTTTGCCCGAAAGGGACGAGCCGTCATGAATAAGAATGTAGAGAATCTCCAACCATCTGGCAAGAGTTTTTTTCGCCTGAACGGAAAAACCAATCGAATCGAGTGCCCAGGTGAAAAAAACATGTAGAGGTAATGAGAAATTTGGCTCCCATGACTGAAGCATAGGCAAAACATGAGGCGACGCTTTCTCATGTCCCTCTCCTTTGTAAGGAGAGGCCAGGTGAGGTAAAGTCATCGGTTAGGAAAAAGTCATGACTAGTTCAGCTATTGAAGACTGTAAAGAAGCTACCTTCCCTCCGTTCTTGATTGGAATATCTCGTAGGGCGCAATCTTTTCTTATAAAGGAAAGGATTTTTTTGTTTCATTTCAAAAAGGAATGCGAAAACGTGTAGTCCCCACGAAAAAGTCTCATGAACTATAAATTGAACTTTTGTCCCCCAACTTCTAACTCCTCACTTTCCACACGGTACTTTTTCATTTTCCCCAAAAAAACTATGGCAGGCACAACCTTCCAGAAGGTCATACCTGCCATACGACAGAACCAGATGAACGAAGATTATTTTGCTTCGATTTCAATCGTCCGAGGCTTCGCCTTTTCCTGTTTGGGAATCGTGATCGTCAAGACTCCTTTATCATACGTCGCTTTCGCCTCATCAGGATTCACAGTACTCGGTAGCACAAAGCTTCTCGAAAAATTTCCGTAACGCGCTTCACGCACATGATACTCATCTTTGGATCTTTCCGTTTCAGCCTTCCGCTCACCTCGCACCACCAACGTCTGTTCCTTGACCGATAGCTCAATGTCATTCAGATCAATACCTGGCAATTGCGCTTCAATGGCCAAATGGTCTTTGTCTTCATACACATTGACCGGTGGCTGCCAAACTCGAGCCTCCGCATTTCTATCGTCCCAAATCGGACGCAACCCAAACGGTTCATCAAATAACCCATTCACAGTTCGCTCTAACTCAGTATAAGGATTCCATTTCACTAACATAGCTGTTCCCTCCTTCTTTGAAGATAGTCATCAACTTCATACATTTCCTTCACTCACCCAGCTGGGAAGGCTGTGTTGTCGATGATTAATAGATAAGCAGAAAAGAAGAAAAGTCAACCACGTTGAAAAAAATCGACTGAAGTACAAGAGGGAAATTGAGAAAGCCAGCAAATCCATGAAGAAAGTATTTGCAGAAACACCATACCTCACAACAACAGACTTGCCCCTTAATTCTGAGTCGTGACGAGCGGCTATAGTAGGAGAACTGTAATAAAAAAATTCAATTTGACTTCACACATTTTCTATCCAAAGAACGAGATTGCATAGAATTTTTTCATCAGCCACCAAGCTTAGTTTTTGTCCCAAGTCATTCACGATTTCTAACCGGTCATGAACTTGAAATACCTCTAAATCAAAGGACTCTTCACTACTTGTTCTTGGCTCAAGCAACGTCGTTTGTGAATGGAAAAAATCATCCAGTCGAAGGTCCTCAGGGAAAATGGTCACCTTTGCCCGCTTAGGCCGAAACATCACATTCGTCTCAATGCCTGAAAAATCCTTGTCTTCTGAAATGGCCAGACGAAACAATTCTACTTTTTCTCTAATATCAATGCTGTGCACTCCTACCTGAATCATCATTCCACAATCTAGCCACAAACTGGAAATAGAATATTTTCCTGGGTGGTTTATTTGATACGGAAAATTATTTTCACCTTGCACATACACCCCTTTTAAAGGGCTGGACGTTAGCACCTGAAGAAGGGTTTTTTCTTCCTCAGTCAAAAGAAGTTGAGGATTAAAATCTGAACTACTCATGGCTTAAAAAAATTGCTTCCCTTCCTTGAATATCACCACATAGCCAATCAATTCTCGTTAAATTGACTGTCTCATCTATTATTCCAAGATTAATTTCACTATCTGCGCAATCTTCCCTGCTGGCTCTCCAGTAAATACCAAGCCTTGCGGACGACGGCAGAAAACGGTTGCACCCTGAGAGAATGAGCTGCCTTAACGATCGACGCTTGCTGTTCGGCCCCTGGGTCGGACGCTCCTAAAATCCTGCGGGCCTTGTCTGAGCACAGCGAGTTGGACCGCTCTCCCTCCCGCGCCCGTCCACTCAAATATAGCCGAACTGGGCGTCAATGGTTTTGGGTCCTTTTGCCGAAACAAAAGGAGCTCGGCTGCCGGGCCGAAACCCGGCAACACCAAATATCACTTAAATATCAAATTGAGGGAACCGACTGAATACCAGAACCAATTAAGACTGTGGTACTCCAGCTAGGTCCAGGAGAAAGGCATAGACCATCGAAGTCTCCTCATAACGCTTAAAACGCCCCGATGCTCCCCCATGCCCCGCATCCATATTCGTTTTAAGCAGAAGACGATGATCATCAGTTTTAAGCGCACGCAACTTCGCCACCCACTTAGCCGGCTCCCAATATTGGACTTGAGAATCATGTAGACCCGTCGTCACTAACAGATTCGGATAAGACGCAGCCGTGACATTGTCATAAGGAGAATAGGACAACATATAGTCATAGTAATCTCGCTGATCCGGGTTTCCCCACTCATCATATTCTCCAGTTGTCAGCGGAATACTGGAATCCAACATCGTGGTGACCACATCAACAAATGGCACTTGGGCAACCATGCCATGAAACAAATCTGGCCGCATATTCATCACGGCCCCCATCAAAAGCCCCCCCGCGCTTCCACCCATGGCATACATCTTCTGTGAATGGGCATACCCTTGTTGAATGAGAAATTCCCCACAAGCAACAAAGTCGGTAAAGGTATTTTTCTTCTGGAGGAGCTTTCCACTCTCATACCAGTGTCGGCCTAATTCTTCTCCTCCACGAATATGAGCTAAGGCATACACAAACCCGCGATCCAGCAAACTCAGACGCGCAGAACTAAAGCTGGCATCCATACTGGCACCATACGATCCGTAGCCATACAACAACAGCGGATGCGGCCCATTAGGAGAAGATCCCTTTCGATACACCAACGAAATTGGAATGAGCGTCCCATCGGATGCTGGTGCCAAGAGCCGCTCTGTTTTGTAGTGACTGCTCTGAAAGTTCCCGAGAACTTCCTCTTGTTTCAAAAAGACCTTTTCACGAGTCTCCATATGATAATCATAGATCGTCATGGGCGTGGTCATGGAGGTATACCCAAACCTCAGATAAGGCGTATCGATTTCATAGTTATCTCCCAATGCCGCATAGTAGGCGGGCTCACCAAAATCCAACTCATGCTCTTGTCCTCCAGCATGAGGCAGCATTCGTAAATGTATAAGCCCTTCTTTTCGTTCTTCAACAACCAAATACTCACGAAAGAGTTCAAACCCCTCAAAGAAGACTTCGTCTCGATTCGGAATGACTTCCTGCCATTGCGTCTTGAGGGTTGCACTCAGGTCGGCCTTCATGAGTCGAAAATTTTTGGCCTGATCATTCGTACGAATATAAAAATGATCTCCAAGATGATCGACATCATATTCATGCTCTCGCTCTCGTGGGCAAAAAACTTGAAATTTCTCGTATGGCCTATCTGCATGTAAGTACCAATATTCGCTGCTCACCGTTTGGTGTAACCCAATCATGAGAAACTGCTTTGACTTGGTTTTGGTCACATAGGCCGAAAAGGTTTCATCAGATTCCTCAAACACCAGCTCATCTTGGTTAGATTCCTGCCCTAACACATGTCGATAAATTTGAAATGAACGTAACGTATCAGGATCTTGCCTCGCATAGAACAATGTTTGATTGTCATTCCCCCATTCCATATTCCCGGTGACGGTAGAAATGACATCTGAGAAAATTTCTCCTGTTGTCAGATTCTTAAATCCAACGGAATAGATTCGTCGTCCCTGAGTATCGATGGCATACGCCAAAATGTCTTGGCCTGAACTGATCATCCAATTTCCCAACGAAAAATACTCGTGCCCTTCGGCCAGCTCATTGCCATCGATCATGATTTCTTCAGGACTCTCGATCGATCCTTTCTTCCGACAATAGAGGGCATATTCTTTCCCCTCTTCATATCGAACATAATAAACATAATCCCCTTGTTTAAACGGAACGGAAAAATCGGTTTGCTTGATACGCCCTTTAATCTCTTCAAATATCGTACGTTCAAAATCTACGGTATGTTGACTCTGCGCCGTGGCATACGCATTTTCTTTCTGCAAGTAGGCAATGACTTCAGGATTTGAACGATCATTCAGCCAATAATAATTATCGACTCGAACCTGTCCATGCTTTTCTAACTGATGAGGAATAATTTTTGCGAGAGGAGGATCAGAAAGTATCGTAGGGACAAGTGGAGAAGGATTGGTCATAGAATGTTCCTTTGTGTGTTTCCTTCAAAATAGATTAGGCATCATCAAAATCTCGTGGGGCTTTGCGAATGCGTTTTGTTTGAGTGCGCTGTTTTTTACTTTCCAATCGTTTTTCACGAACACGTGTGGGCACACGAGTCGGAACACGGTATTTACGAGGCTGTAAGGCTTTTTGCAACAAATCCACGAATCGCTCAATGAGCTCTTCCCGATTAGCAACTTGGGATCGATGCCGTTGCGCCTGCATTCGCAAAATGCCTTGCTTATTCATTCGTTGGCCCAAGCTTTCAGCAATTCGCCGTTTTTGATAGGCCGTCAACGCTGAACACAGGTGTAGATCAAATTCCAAAATCACACAACTATTCACTTTGTTCACATTTTGGCCACCAGGGCCGGAGCTTCGAGTGGCCGAAAACTGAATTTCAGCATCTGGAATAGATGTGGAAGCATTTATCACAATGGGCATCGGCTTACTCTCTGTACACCTACCCTTTCATCGGCAGGAACCCACTTGGGCAGAAGACGAAAGTAGTAAAAGAACACCCAAGAGCCATATGGCCCCCACGGAGTAAAAGAAGATCCACGGGACCAACCAGAACTGCCAGGTTTTTTGCAAAGATAGTTAGCTACTCCCCCCATTTTACAAAACCCCACCTGTAAACCGATTCCCATCAAACGACAAAAGCAGGAGTGACAGCACTCCTGCTTTTGTAACAACAACCCACTATTTCCAACAAGATGTAGCTACATATAACTTAGCTCATATCCATCACATCCATAAACTACTTAGGTAATTGACTTGTTGGCTTATTTTATTTCAGCTAGCATGGCCTTAACATGTGAGTCTTTTAGCTTATTAAGCGCCACTACTTCAATTTGGCGAATGCGTTCCCGTGTCACCGACATTGAACGTCCAACTTGCTCCAGTGTCCAAGGCTCATCTCCTCCAATCCCAAATCTCAACCGAACCACTTTCTCTTCACGAGGATTGAGCACTTGAAATATTTTCCCCAGCCATTGAGCATCTGACTTCCGCGATATTTCCTCATCTGGAGCAGAACAATCAAGATCAGGGATCAACTCTCCTAACTCCGTTTCTCCATCGGCTGACGGAGCATCCAAGGATATGGGTTCTTGAAAGGCTTCAAGCGTTTCTTTGACTCGCTCTCCGCTCATACCCAACACCTGTCCAATTTCTTCAAACGTGGGTTCTCGATCATATTGCTGCGAAAGCCGCTGCGCGGTTTTGGCAATCTTTGTCGAAGCTTCATTGGTATGAACCGGCACCCGAATGGTCCGGCTTTGGTCCGCTATGGCCCGTGTAATTCCTTGACGAATCCACCAGGTGGCATAGGTACTAAATTTAAAC
>JAJDBR010000092.1 GCA_029261275.1 Nitrospirales bacterium | reverse complement strand
AATCTCTAATTTCTCTACTGCGCAGGGACCAGCCATGACCGTAATTTTAGGGCCACCGATTTTAACCCCTGCCACATCAATGACGGAGTCATGTGGTTGAAACTCTCGACTGACTAACTTCCACGGAGCCAATATCGGGGTGACACTTTCAACCCCTGGAAACACAGTCAATGGCTGGCCTTGTAAAACCCGCTCATCGCCAATCACGCCGACGACAGTTCGTTCCTCGCCTTTCGTGATTTGCGATTTCAATCCCAGGGAACGAAGACGATCCACTAAATGTTCGATATCCTGTTCCGTCGCTTCTGGTTTCAACACAATAATCACAAGTTTCTCAGCTCAAGCGGACTTGGACAAGGTGGGTAGCACGTGTTCTAGAGCATCTAAAAACCGACGGTTTTCTGTGGGCTGGCCAATCGTCACTCGAATCATGGGCCCACGGATATGGCGCACGATCACCCCTTCACGAAGCAGCGCGTCATACATGGCCTCACCATCCATACCCACATCACAATAGATGAAATTGGCTTGAGTGGGGATCGTCTTAAATCCCATCTTACTCAAGCCTTCTTCCAGAAATGTCATTTCAGCTTCGTTCATCGCACGACTTTTGGTCACATGCTCTTCGTCCAACAAGGCAGCCTGAGCCGCTTCCTGTGCCAGACTATTCACATTAAAGGGAGGGCGCACACGATTTACATACCCAGCAATCTCGGACGTGGTGATGCCATACCCCACACGTAAGCCTGCAAGGCCGTAGATCTTCGAAAAGGTTCGCAATACCACAACTGGTCGACCGTCTCGAACATACCGCAAACTATCTTGATACTCCGCATCCCGAACATATTCGTAATAAGCTTCATCGAAGACCACCACCACATGTTCGGGAATCTTTGTCAGCACAGCTTCGATCTCTTTAGCCGACAACATTGTGCCCGTCGGGTTATTTGGGTTACAGATAAAGAAAAGCCGAGTCCGATCTGTGATGGCATCGACCATCGCTGGCAAATCGTGCGTCCAATTCTTCAACGGCACTTCAATAGGAACACCATGCCCACCCAATACGGATAAGCGATACATCACAAAGGTCAGATCTGCCATCACCGCTTCATCACCTGGGGTGAGGAATGTCTTAATCAGCAGGCTAATAATTTCATCAGACCCATTTCCCACGAGAATCTGGTCATGCGGCATCTTCCATTTCGTCGCTAAGGCCTGCCGCAAAGCGTAGGCTCCGCCATCAGGATACCGATGGAGCGACCGGGCGGCTTGCTCAAGAACTTGTAGCGCCTTCGGAGACGGTCCCCAAGGATTTTCATTGGAAGCCAATTTAATCGCTTCGCCAATCCCCAGTTCTCGCTCAAGCTCCGAAAGAGGTTTCCCGGGAGAATAGGGCTTTAACGAAGCAATTGTGGGATGAATATATAGGGCCATAGCAAGAATCCGGAAGGCTGAATGTCGAGGAACGGCAGTTATTGGTGAATGGGATAGGAGCCCAAGACTTTCAGAAACAAGCATCGAGATTTCACCTCATCCAAGGCTTTCTTCACACGGTCATCGTCTTGGTGCCCTTCCAGGTCCATGAAAAATAAATATTCCCAGACTTTTCGGCGAGTAGGTCGCGATTCAATTTTGGTCATATTGATGCCATAGGACGAGAAGGGACGAATGAGATCATATAGCGCTCCCACCCGATCTTTGGCCGACACCAAAAACGACGTCTTATCTCGACCGGTCTGTTCAGCACCTCGGAGAGACAGAATCAAAAATCTTGTGAAATTATTAATGTTATCTTCTATACGAGAATGCAAAATGGTTAATCCATATAATTGCGCGGCGAGTTCTGAGGCAATGGCTCCAGCCGTCGGATCATTCACGCACCGCTCTGCCGCGCACGCGGTACTAGGCTCTTCAGCAATGGCCACGGAAGGCAAATGGATTTCCAGCCAATTCCGACATTGCGCAATAGCATGGGGATGGGAATAGACCGTCTTAATGTCTTCAATCTTCTGTGCTTTGGATAAAAAATGATGGGAAATTTCCAACATGACTTCGCCATAAATGAGCAATGGCGAATCGACAAACAAATCTAACGTATGATTGACCACGCCTTCGGTGGAATTTTCAATCGGGACCACGCCAAACCGCATCCGCCCGCGTTCCACATCATCAAACACATCCTTAATGCTATTCACAGGAATGTAGTCAGCTGATTCTCCAAATTTTTGCATCGCCGCCAAATGAGTAAACGTGGCGGGCGGACCTAAATAGGCAATTGTCTGCATCCCTTCCAAAGACAGGGAAGCTGACATGATTTCCCGATACACAGGACGTAAGGCTGAGCTAGGGAACGGACCAGGATTATTCGCCATGAGCCGTTCGACAATGGCCACTTCACGACCTTGCGTATGAAGGTGCGCAGAGGCATCTTGTTGTTTCTTGAGCTGCCCAATTTGCAAGACGTATTGGGATCGCTCATTCAACAACTTGAGAATTTCATCGTCAAGCCGGTCAATCCCTCCCCGGCATTCTTGAATATTGTCAGGAATGTCCATGAATCTGTTTTTCCTCCACCCGAATAAGGCTAGGATATTTAGCCCCGAGCATACTAGGAATGGCCTGCTGTGGCAAGCCAAACCACGCGCGCCGGCTACTGAGTTTTCAATGTTCTTCCCAATAAAACCCTCGCCTATTGTGAAGGTCCCAAAGGAAAACTCTTCACCCAGTCAGTCTCTTGCCACTCTAGAATATCAGCCTGTTCCTTCCTCAATACATGGCGAGCCAAAAGGCCTCTATTGTTCTTGGCAGACTTTTCAACCTCCTCCATATTTCATCGAGTGGCTTTTCAGCAGATCTTCTACTCTTCCTCCCACTCTGACTTTCCATGAAACGGTCCAAAACCACTCTTCTCAAAACAGGGCTTCTCCTTTTCTGTATAGTCTTATTCAGCCAGCTGTTTTTCCGACCTCACTTCTTTAATCACAAGAATCAGGCCTAATTTCCACGACCAACTCCAATGCCGCATAAAGATCTTTGCCTACACCGTGACCCTGATCCTTCCGATGCCCTGAATTTCGCACAGGAGTATATTTCGCCGCTCACCACTCTGAAGGGAAGAATCCTCTATCATTGACTAACCCCTCTCCCAGAACAAGAGTTTATTACCCTAGACGTCGAGATGTACCGAAATCCTGGACTTTCACAATGTGGTGTTGGTATCGGAATCCAATAGGATCAAGAAGGTCAGGAAGCAACCCAGCGACATCACCATCTTCTGCAACACGTATTTTTTATGATGGAGTACATCAAGGTCTTTGATCACCTCTAGTATGCGGAATCGGATTCCCAAGAAGCCTTAACCATTTCAAACCTTCCACATGACACCCGCCGCCTCACTATCTGGCCCCATCCTGCAGATCATCACATGCCATTTTGAACATTGAAATTCCCACTTGGCAAAGGCATCGCTTTCTTTAACAGGGGAGAAGCAAGAGAACTGAAGAGCCTCTGTGGCTCATCTTCGCCCAGCCCTGTTGGTCTTTTTCTCCCGACTTCTACCCTTTCACGGGTCAGAAGAAAATTACCGTCAGACTTGGGCAAGATCAAGGCAAGGAGGGAAAGAAATTATCGGGAAAGGGGTTCCTCTTGATCCAACAATTGCTGTATCTCGGTATGTACACGAATAAATTCTTTTTGCATCGATTCAAAAAGCGGAGCGGCCTTCAGAAGATTCAGATTTCGCCCATGGGCCTCCATTTGATGCGCCAACATCGCTAACTGCGTCAGACCCATATTCGCAGCCATCCCTTTCAAGCCATGAGCCGCCTCCCCTATATCACGAGCGCACTGCAACTCTAACGCCACCTGAATTTCTTCCACACAAATAGTGGCATCGTGAACAAATTGGTTCACCAATTTCACCATAAAGGTACTTCCACCAGTAGCCCTCCAATCCGCAACCAGTTGCGGCGGAAGGAAAGGCTCGACGGACTGCCCCTGGCAAATCGATGAAACAGGAGCCGCTGTTTCGGCCTTCATGGAGATATCTGCCGAGTTTCGGGAGGCTCGAGCCCCCTCCTCACACGTCAGATACGTCTTTTCTTGAACAGGTAACCATTTGGCGACCAGGAGAGCGAGCTCTTCATGTTTAATCGGTTTACTAATGTAATCGTCCATACCTACAGCCAGGCATTTTTCTCGATCTCCCCGCATCGCATTGGCGGTCATGGCCACGATCGGAATGTGTGAGGAGTCAGGAGTCTCAGACAAATCTTTATCTTGCTCATCACGCCTCTCTCCTAACTCCTGACCTTTCACTTTTTCTTTTTTGCTTTCCCTTTCACGAATTTCTATTGTGGCTTCGTACCCATCCATTTCCGGCATCTGGCAATCCATAAAAACCAGGTCATATGGAATTTGTTGGGCCGCGTCTACAGCCTCTCGCCCATTACTCACGACATCAATTCGATGTCCTAAACGCTCCAACATCATCTGTCCCAATTGTTGATTCACCACATGATCATCTACCAATAAAATATGTCCGATAGTACTTTGTGGCAATTGACTTGACTTCTCTATGGCCTTTGCCGGTTCAACGGAACCACAGACGTCTAACTTTTGCGAGCCTGTGACGACAGCTTCCAAACTCGCTTGCAAATTTCCTTTCCGAACAGGCTTACTGAGATAGGCCTCAAATCCAACCTCTTGGGATCGAAGGGCATCTCCCCGCGAACCACTAGACGTGAGCAACACGAGTTTAATACTTTTCAACTCTGGGTCATCCTTGATGGCGCGGGCCAGTTCCATACCATTCATGTGCGGCATATTCAAATCTAAAACCGCCAGATCAAAGGGCGTACCCTGCCGGGCCTGTTCACGCAAAAGCTGTAAGGCTTCCGGTCCATTATCAACTAACATTGGCTCCATTCTCCAGGTATGCGCATAATAGGACAACACCATCCGGTTCGTTTCGTTATCATCCACACAACAGATGCGGAGTCCCTGCAAAAGATTGGAATATTTCTGGGCTTCTATCTTAAAATCGTCATAACGAAGCCGCAACTGTACTGAAAAACAGCTGCCCTTACCAGGTTCGCTAGTCACGCTGATCGTACCACTCATGGCCTCTACCAATTGCTTCGAGATGGCCAATCCTAATCCCGTTCCACCATACTTTCGTGTAGTGGAACCATCAGCCTGAGTGAAGGGCTGAAAGAGTTTGTCTTGTTGTTCCTGAGTCATGCCGATTCCAGTATCAATAATCTTCACCTGTACTATTACTTCATGATCCGTTTCGCGCTGTAAGTCCACTTGGACCGACACCTCTCCCTCTTCGGTGAATTTAATCGCATTGCCTACGAGATTCATGAGGACCTGACGAAATCGCCCTGGGTCCCCCCACACCGTTGTGGCCACACTTGGGAAAATCCAACTTGTGAGTTCGATATCTTTGCTATTAGCCCGCTCCACAAGCAATTCCAATACTTCCTCCACGCAGACTTGGGGATCGAAGGGAATCTCTTCCAAGGCCAGTTTGCCAGACTCTATTTTGGAAAAATCCAAAATATCATTAATAATCGTGAGCAGGGCTTCACCAGAAATTCGAACCGTTTCGGTCATTTTTCGTTGTTCTTGGGTTAACCCTGACTCCAACAGTAACCCCGTCATGCCAATGACGCCATTCATGGGCGTTCGGATTTCATGACTCATTGTGGCCAGAAACTCAGACTTGGCTCTTGCAGCTTCAAGCGCCGCATCACGAGATTGGGCCAATTCCCGATTATAGATTTCTAACTCCCGGGCCGTGGTTCGTACCTGCTCTTCCGCGATTTTTCGTTGGGTAATGTCATGAAGATAGACCCGCAATACATGACTGGACTCCTCCAGAGTAATTTGTACTTCAAATATACGATTGGCCAGCGACAACTCTTGAATGACACTTTTCTTTTCCCCCGCAAGAACACTTTCCAACGCATCAATGACCTGCCCCATGAAAAGGTGGCTCACATTCCCCTGAGACATCTGTGGGAAAAGATCCTTTCCAGCAGGATTGATATAGGTCACCTGCTTGTGAATATCAATTTCAATAACCGGGTTCGGATCCATCTCAGGAAAAGAAGCTAACCGTGTCAATTCTTGGTTTTTAACCTCTTGTGCCGCCATGAGTCGCCGAAGGGTTTTAGTTCGATCTTCCAGTAACGTTGCTGCCCGAGCCGCAACACCTGCTAATTGCTCCACTTCTCCTTTCAACTCCTCCTCCCCCGAATCGATACGCACGGAAGATTCCCGCATATCCCGAGGAACGGCTACTTCCGTGACCTGTCCCACCACCTGCAGTTTATCGATCATTCCCTGTAGGATCGGGACAATTTGAAACAATCCTCTTCGTACCCCAAAAATGGTCAGCCCAATAAAGATACCAGCCAGGATAAAAAGCCCGAGCCACAATTCACGTTCTTTTTGAGTAATCCGGTCCATGGAAAATCCCACCCGCACCCAGGCCAACACCTCGCCCTGATTCCATAAGGGTTCAATGACCAAGAACATGACCCCTCCAGTTGGACTATCGACAAAGGCTTGAAACTCTGCCTGACTCTTTTGGGCGTTTTTGAAATGCTGATCGTCTCGAATGGTCCCAATAGTGGCAGCTTGCAATGAGGCCATAACCATCTGATCGTCATCAATAACTTCAAGAACAAGAAGATCCCGATCCTGGGCGTATTGTTTCATGGCTTCCTGTATACGAAACAAATTATCCAAAACAGCTCCAGCCCCAATGGTTGAAAAGGTTCGGGCCACCGCTACGCCTCTTTCCTGAAACGCATCTTGCAATAAATCCCGTTGTCCATATCCAATCAAGAGGGCGCCAAGGAATACCAGCAAACTGATACTAAGAGTAAGGCTCAACGAAATGCGGAAGACCACACTTCCTTGCCATTTTCTCTGCAGCCAGCCTACACAGGAATGGTTGGGAATCCAACCGTTAGGCATCGAGTTGTCCAAAGGTCATAAATCGGCGCATCGTCTCCTAAAGATCCCTTCTTTTAATAGAGCGCGCACAATGTAACCTGTACGCTCAAGGGCAGAGTTCGACCTAGATGTTAATGATTTTCGGTAGGTAGAGAGTGAGACTAAAGGCCGCTTCTGGCGGCCATATTGGCTACAGATGTTTGAAAAAACATGATTTTTTACTGAAAACGAGAGGAGAAATAGGTAGGAACTAGGGATAGATAAAATCGAAGCGAACCGTCCCTTTTTCGGGAATGTTGACGATTTTGTCTAAAATACCCAAGGTTTCATGCCACACTCGGATAGGATGCTTTCCTGGGGGAATATCGGCGATGCGAAATGTTCCAGTTTGATTAGTCAGGGCATGAAAGGGATGAGCAAACACATGCAAATAGGCTTCCATAAACACATGTTTATCACATCGAACGGTATAGACCCCCTGACGCTTGAAGCTCTTGACAATAGGGCGACCTCCGGGAATCTGCGCCACATTGAGAAACGTGCGCTTCCCAAGCTTGATATGCGTATTATGGAGTATGGGATCCTGATTCCGAACTTCGATTTCCTGCCCTAGCCTGGCGAGACTAATACGAGGAGCAAAGGCACATTTCATATTGATCACCGGGCGTTGAATCTTCTTGTCCTCCAGAGCTTTACTCAGACTTTTCACACTCACCACAACATCACTCAAGACGCCCTTGGCATTATGAATGTGAATGGTCTGGATACTCACCTCATCCCCACACTGCTCTTGATCTTTGGCAACCTTCATCAGTGTAGGCTTGGGTGGTTCGCCACGGTAGCGAACCGTTCCTTCGAGGGTGCCCGCATGAACGGTCTCAACCAACACCATCCCAAGGCTACTCCAGAGACCCATGACGAACACTGACTGAATCAGTAGAGGCAAAACAATTGGACGAAATATTCGGGTCGAGTCCATATGGTACGAAAAAAATGGCACTAAATCAGAATGATTACCCGCAACCCGTTAGTTCAGTCGGGATAAGGACAACAGATAATTTGCCAAATGCCAGGCATCCTCTTCATGCCCCGCTAATTGACTTTCATATGAAGGCATCGGCGTACCATCTAACCCCGTGAACAGCGTTCTCACCACATCGCGGGCCCTGGGCCCATTTTTCCAACCTGTGGGATTGGTCAAATCATTGGGCAAAATTGGCAACCCAGTGCTATCTTTGAGTTCCCCCGCCAATGCCACCTTGCCATCACCTCGAGCTTGCCTCCCATGACAACTATGACAATCCATCTCCTCAAAAAGACCCTTGCCTCGCTGCACACTGTCTGCCGTGAAGGGAACCGGAGCGCCTGCTAATCTTATCGCTTCCGGCGTTTCTCCTTGAAAGCCGGAATAGAAGGTTTTGATGTAGGCCACGACCTGCCAGCGTTGCTCAGCGGATAACCCACTAAACGAGGGCATCGAGCCGGGAACCCCATTGGTCACCGTACGAAACAGGTCTTGATCGAAAGGGAGACTGCCCGAGACGGTTGAGCGAAATTTGTAATTGCCGACGGTAAAATCCTGTGGCCGCGACGCCGAAAAAGCGGCATTGTAAAAGGCCGCAGGCCCATCGCCTTTCCCGGAAGCCCCATGACAGATTAAGCAGGAGCGTTTATAAATCGTGCGCCCTTCCTCACCTTCATTCAACGAGGCACCAAAAGCCGATGTGGTCGCCACAAGAATCAACAATGTCCACCCGAGATATTTCAGAATTCTACACATCGTCCGCTTCTCCTTTAAAAGACTATAGCTAGATCCACAGAGAAAAGATTACGAAGATTCCGGGCAGCACTGGTTCCGCCTTCGGCATCACGGACATTGAAGTCATCACGAATGGTAAAGGTGATATTCGAT
>JAJDBR010000091.1 GCA_029261275.1 Nitrospirales bacterium | reverse complement strand
GAACAGGTCGTGGCTATAAAGGCGAAAGGTGTCACCGGATTTGTCCAAACCACCACGCGATTGTTTGGATTTTCTGGAAAGCTACAGCGATGGGTTCCAATCAGGACTGCGACCTCCGAACGTATTCTCGAATGGAAAGTGACGCCTCGAATGATCATTGTTCAAGGCCAGCAGGCCACATATGGGTTTCAGAGTGATCGTGGTCGCTGGAAGCGTGAGCTGTGGGGAGCAGGAGAATCTTTACGAGATAGCATTGTAGAGGATTCTATTGCAGTGATGGTGACAGACCGAAGAGCGTTAGGCTTTTCAGCAATCACTGGGGGGTTTTTTGCACGAGACCTTCCGGTCGGCAATCAGATACATGACATTCAAATCAATGATCATATCGCCATTCTTCACTTGTCTGATGTCATGCTGGTGTTTCGATCAGGATTGGCGAGTTGGGCAGAATTGCCCTAATGGGATGGTGCAAAGTGAAGAGGGAGGAAAAAGGATTTAACAATATGAAATCAGAGGTGAGGAGCTTTAGATGGCAATAATTGGATGGCCACTCCTTTTTCTGATCAATGACTCCTGGCGCAGTACTTTTCGTTTCCCACCTCGTGTTATTTGAGAGGAAACGGCTGGGAGCCTTTTCAACAGATACTTAATTAGAGGAAAGGCTTTCGGCTTGTTGGGGATTTTGGGTGAGCCCAGGATAATCGACACCAATGGGGGCATTGGAGCAATATTGCCCCCACCATTGAATCACTTCTTGGAGAAATGGGTCTTCTGGCCCGGTGGCAAAGAGGTGTCCGTAGAGGTAGCCTGTTTGGGTATCAAACAGGATAAATATCGGTATAGACGTGGGTTCTGGTGGGGGAGCCGTTTCCATTGGATTGTCAATTTCCATGAGTCCACAAACTGTGATGGCTGTAGAAACTTCTCGGTAATTGGTGTGGATCTCTTAAATTCCTATTCTGGGAAGGGATTGACATTATCTGAGCTTTTGCAAAAAAGTGTTGGAAAAGCGCATAGTTGAAGTGGTTGGGAGTGAAGGAAATGCAGGAATTTCCCCATGGCAATTCTCAACGAGACCTTGACCCCTCTCCTCAAATGGGGTAGCAATGGCATGGGGCTTTGAAGGAAAATGCAATAGTCAGGCTGATGGCTGTTTCAAACTAATCATAAGTCGTGGGCATTGTGAGGGAGGAGATCCATGGAATCATTAAGGTCTACTGAATCCCCGAAAATGAAAAAAGTGACTAAAATTCTTTTAGTTGAGGATGAGCAGGATGTCCGAGAAACCCTCAAACTGCAGTTGGAAGATGAAGGTCATGAAGTCACGGAGACTGGTTCAGGTAAGCATGCTCTCGAATTGGCCAAATCGTCTTCCTTCGACCTGGTATTAACGGATGTCATGATTCCGGACCTCAGTGGGATTGAGCTCGTTCAGCAATTGAATCACTGGCCTTCACCTCCCGTGACGATAGTCATGACAGGATATGGATCGGTCGAAATGGCTGTGAATGCCATTAAAGCGGGAGCGTTTGATTTCTTGTCAAAACCATTTTCCGTTGATGTGTTGAGTGCCACTGTAGCCAGTGGCTTACGGGTGAAAACACTGCAAGATGAGAACGTAGAACTCAAAAAAACTGCAAAAGGGCAATTTAGTTTAGGGAAATTGGTGAGCTCTAGTCAGGTGATGAAAGAAGTATTTCAGCTCATCGATTGTGTCGCAGATACCGATAGTACGGTGCTTATTTTAGGCGAAAGTGGGACGGGTAAAGAGCTGATCGCCCAAACGATTCATGCGAATAGTACGCGGCGTCAGGGGAATCTCATCCCAGTGAATTGTGGGGCTATTCCAGAAGCTCTTTTGGAGAGCGAGTTATTCGGTCATGAACGAGGTGCGTTTACCGGGGCGGTGGCATCGCGGGTTGGCCGGTTTGAGTTAGCGGCTGGCGGAACGATTTTTTTAGACGAAATCGGCGATTTGAGTCCTCCTCTTCAAGTTAAATTGCTTCGAGTGCTTCAAGAGCGAACGTTTGAACGTGTGGGAGGGACTCGGACCTATAAATCAGATGCCAGGATTGTTGCGGCCACAAATCAAGACCTTGAGAGTTTGGTCGCGGCAAAACAATTCAGGGAAGATCTTTTTTATCGACTGAACGTGGTGCCAGTTTTAGTCCCACCCTTGCGGCAACGAATTGAGGATATCCCTCTCTTGTTGCAGCATTTTATCACAATGTTTAATGATCGCCGTAAAGCGGAGTTACTTGGTGTGTCTGATGACGCCATGGCCTTATTGTGTGAGTATCCCTGGCCGGGCAATGTTCGAGAAATTAGCAATATTGTTGAACGAATCGCTATTTTGAAACGACGAGGCTTGATTGAACCTAAAGATTTGCCTGAGAAAATTCGTCGTCTTCCATCAGATCATCTCCCCACGATGCCTGCCGCGATTCCAATCGGCGGGTTGGATCTTTCGCGAGCAGTCGAGGAATTTGAAAATCGGTTAATTCTTGAAGCCCTTGAGCGAACCAATTGGGTGAAAAGTAAAGCCGCGCGTCTTCTGCAAATCAACCGTACGACTCTCATTGAAAAATTGAAAAAGAAATCGCTGGCCGAAGTGGTGGCCCAGCGTGCCACTCCGCCTGAAGACCTGGTTGATGCGTAACGTGTTCAGCAGCCTGTCCTTCTCTCCACTGGTTCGTATGGTCCTTCCGACAACTAGCCTGAATTTCTGACCCTTCCGTCAAGCCCTTGACGGCGGCAGTTTCTTCCCAGCCCGTCATTCTGGAAAAAATCTCCGCGTTTATCAACAAATTTTCCGGTCGGTCTTTTTATCCCAGGTAAAAAATCCTCGGGTCCGGATATTGCTGAATAGGCGCATGAGGTTGGAGAACATACGTAAGGTGAAAAGATTTCTCTGGATAGTCGGAGTGGCTGTCCTCTGGCCCAGTACGGCAGTGGGTGAGTCCTGTTCGGATTTTTCCTGGCATGCTCCGAAAGACATGGTCGTACCGAGTATGGTGCAGAAAGCGCAGGACGCCATAAAAGCCGGATCGTTGAGAGAAGCGCGGGAATTGTTTTCGATGTATCTCTTAGAGCATGAAGAAGGCGTGTTTGCAGATGGTGTCAAATGGGTCATGGCCTCACTTCCCGATATATCGGATGAATCTGGAAACGAATTTTTGAAGAAAATTGAACGTCTCCAAGCAATGAAAACAGCCCATCCAGATAGTACCTACGCCCCGTGGGCCCTGTGTTCCATGGGGCAACTTTATTGGGATGCGGGATGGCATTCTGAAGCCAATGCCTTATTTGAGGAATTTCTTGGGGCCTACCCCAACCATCCATTGGCGGGGGGAGTGATGGTCGAAGCTGGATTAGGATTTTTAGAAAATAAACAATTTCTTGAGGCGGCGTTAGTGCTTCGTCGAGTCGTCGAAGAGCCAAAATGGGAAACACATCGACTCAATGGGGCACTGGGTTTGGCCGAGGCCACGGCCATGTCCAAAGCGTGGGAACCAGCCTATTATTGGTATCGGGTTGTGGAAGCCGAAAGCCCTGAGCTTATTCGACGGTCTGAGCGTTCATCCTATTATTTTGGATTGACGGAATTGGCTGTTGGAGATTCCGACAAGGCGATCCCTCGATTTTTAAATACGGTCAACCTTCATCCACAGCAAGAAATTGCTGGCCAGGCGTTAATTCGTATTTCTGAAAAATTGGTATTGGACGGCCATGATTTTTTATCTCTCTGGTTTGCGGAAGAAGCCAAACGGCGTTTTAAAGGGAAGGAATTTGGTCGTCGTGGGCAAGCGGCACAAACCAGATGGGTTGTAAGCTATTTGTCCGAAGACCATTCGAAAGAAGAATGGGTAAACGTGTATCAGCGCTTGGATGATTTAGAAATTTATTTATCAGTGTCCTGGGATAATGTTGTAGAAACGGCTCGAATGTTGAGCCAATCCCCAGAACCCGATTTAGTCGAGGAAAGCCTGTTGTGGATGGGGCGAGGGTATCACATGATTCAGGATTTTCCGGAGGCCATTCGCTCATTTACGCGTTTGGCCATTGTGGCTTCCTCAGAGACTTTCAGGAAGGAAGCCCAAGATGGATTAACCACGATCCTCAATAAACAGATTCAAGCATTCTATGATCAGCAAGCCTGGGTACGATTACTCAAATATCATGAAGATCAACAGGAGGCGTTTCAATTTGTTCCATTGACGCGTGAGCATGTAAAGATCGTGGCTCAGGCTTATCAAAAGGTGAATCTACCATCGAAAGCGATGCAGTGGTATGACCAGTTGTTGGAAGAGCATCCGGAGAGCCCCCTACGAGAGGAAATTTTTGCGCAAAAAGTCTTTTTAGCGGAATTTCAAGGTCCCAGGTCATCGATTCGGGAAGCTGGTGAAATATATGTGAGGGAATATCCCGAAGGTCGTTGGCGGGCGGAGGTATCGGCTGCCTTGGGAATGGAATCCCTCGATCAAAAAGACTATCCAAACGCGATCCAAGCGTTTTCAGATGTTTTCCCGCATACCCCCAAAAAGGTTTTGCAACGCTACGTTCTCCGTCAGCGCGCTCTAGCGTATCAACAGTCAGGGAAAAGAGATTTAGCCCTGAAGGATTTACGTCAGGTCGTGGCTCTTGATCCGTTGAACATGGCGAATGTCGTTCGGTTGGGGGACTTTCTATTTGACGAAGGTGATTTTGCCGATGCTGAGCTTCTGTACGACCAAGTTTTAGTTTCAGAGGCGCCGATTGCATTGAAGGCTTGGGCCAAATATCGGTGGGGGCTTTCATCGGAGTATCAAGGGAATGCGACCGAAGCGCAAAAGCTCTTAGCAGAAGTGCGGCAATTAGAAACACAATCACCAGAATTTGAAAATACGATTCGTGCGGTGGCGGTGGCGGTGTTGGATGAATTTTCGTTGAAAGAGAAATCTCAAGTGAGGAGGATCAATGAGGGAAGCTAATACGAGTGGAGTCTCTTCGATAGTTCAGCCGCCCGAATCGGAGCAGCATGGCCTTCCGCTCACTGGGCCGTCTCTTCCATCTTCCCGCACGCCATCATTACATGTATCCCTAAAAACCCGTGAGGCTGACATCCTTTTCCCTCAGCTCATTCAGCCATCGGAAAAAGAACGCAGCGGTCGTTTAGTGCGCCTCGGAGAAAAGGTGGGCCTTCTTGCTCATGATATCCGAAATCCCTTGTCGAGCATTGAGTGGTTTGCCACCTTGTTGGGACGTGAACAGCAAAGTCAGGAAGAGCGACAGGAATTGGTTGCTCATTGTATTCAGGCTGTTCGGTCTTTGGATCGCTTGGTCTCCAATATATTGGTATTCAGTGCGCCTTTAGAGGCCCAACAAGAATCCATACATCTGTGTCGGTTACTTGATGAGGTGGAATTGCTGGCGATGTATCTTCTCCGAAAGAAACGATTGACCATTCATCGTCGGCAAGATGGACAACCATCTATCCTGAAGGGGCATGAAATCTTATTGAAGCAAGCGCTGCTTAATCTTCTTATCAACGCCATTCATGCATCCGCGCCGGATGGCTCCATCGAAATTTATTTCCAAAAAACATCACGAGTCGTGGAAGAGGATGAGGAAGAAAGAATCGTGAAAGGAACTGTTCTTCGTATTCGTGACGATGGGTGTGGGATGTCTGAGGAAGATCTCTCCCAGATGTTTCATCCGTTTTTTTCTAAACGGAAAGATGGCACGGGCCTGGGTCTTTCCATTGTGAAACAGGTTGTTCACATTCATCACGGTTTGATTGATATCACTAGTCAAGAAGGAAAAGGGACAACGGTCGAACTCTTTTTTCCTCAGTAAAGGAGAATGGCATGCTAAAAACCGAGAGTGGGGGGAGTCGGGGTATCCTTGTTGTTGAAGATGATGACCAGTTACAGACGGCCTTAAGCACCATATTAAGCCAGCATGGCTATGAGGTGACGGTCGCCAGAGATGGCTATGAGGGCTTAGAGCATGTTGAGCGAGATGCTCCCTGGCTGGTGCTCACCGATTTGAGTTTACCTGGAAAAGGGGGGATGGAGTTTTTACGGGAAGTCCGGACCCAAGGCTATGATATGCCTGTTGTTGTCATGACGGCCTATGGGGGAGTGGATGTTGCGGTGGAAGCGTTGAAGTATGGCGCAACCGATTTTTTACAAAAACCATTTCCCTTTGATCGGTTGGAGAAACTCATTCAACAGCTGGATGATGATCGAAATGAGCTACGGCCTGTATCAAACGCGGCACAAGAAAAGACTCCTTATGGAGACCAACAAGAAGGGTTTTTGACTCGAGACCCGAAAGTGCTCCAAACCTTAAAAATGCTGGATATGGTAGCGAGCAGCTCAGCAACCATCTTGATTCAGGGGGAAAGCGGGACGGGGAAAGAAGTCTTAGCCCGACATGTCCATCGAAAGAGTACGCGGGCTCATCAACCCTTTATCGCGATCAACTGTGCGGCCTTGCCGGAGGGCCTCTTAGAAAGTGAATTATTTGGTTATGAGAAAGGGGCGTTTACCGGGGCGCTAGCCCGGCGTGCCGGAAAATTTGAACTGGCTCATCAAGGCACCTTGTTGTTGGATGAAATTGGAGAAATGAGTCTAGGGTTGCAGGCGAAATTATTGCGAGTTCTTCAGGAGCGGGAGGTAGATCGTTTGGGATCGCGGCAGCCTATTCCAGTGGATGTGCGGGTCATTGTCACCACAAATCGGAATCTGGCACAGGAAGTCCAGGCCGGACGGTTTCGAGAAGATGTGTATTATCGGTTGAGCGTCATGCCGTTCACGCTTCCGCCGTTACGGGATCGCCCAGAGGATATTCAAATGTTGGCAGAGCAGTTTTCCCATCGCTCGTTTCGACGAAACCATCGTCCCTGGAAGGGCATTTCTGATGAGGCCATGATGTATTTGAAACGGCGACCCTGGCGAGGCAATGTTCGTGAATTAGAAAATGTGATCGAGCGGGGAGTTCTCCTGGCGGACAATGGGCCCTTGGAACTCGAACATTTTCAATTTGATGAACCAGCATTAACCTCCGGGCCAACGCATACGCCGACTGGAACGATTTGGGAAATGGAACGAGACCTCATCATACGAACATTAGAAGCTCATAATAGCAATCGAACACATGCTGCCAGAACTTTGGGAATCAGTATTCGGACGTTACGAAATAAATTGCGAGAATATCGGGAGCTCAATGGTGGAATATCACTGGGAGTCTAGAGCGTTGAAGGGCGAAGGGGGATTTTCCAAAGGATGATGAATAGGATCGATCCTATTCCATGAGACCCAAGCCGGCAAAAAATTCCGCCGATAGGAAAATAGTTCATGGAAAAAAATTCCTTACTGGATGAAACACGATACGTGAATAAATATTGAGCCCTTTCGAAAAGAATAGAGTGGCATTGGAGTTGCTGCTTAAGTCAACGACCTCAACTGTCGCCTTGTGAATAAGGGCAGCGGATATGGAATGGGAGATTCCAAAAATGAGACAACGTAACGGAGGAGCATCACAATGATTTCTCCATGGGATCCAGGAACCGTACTATATGAACGCGCCTTGGATGTACGAAGTGGCATTCATGAAACCATTGCTTCCAATATGGCGAATGAAGAAACACCAGGGTACAAAGCCAGGCACTTACCTTTCCCAGAGACCTTTTCCGCTGTGCTTCGAGGAGATGGTCAGTTGGGTTCAGCAGTGACGCATCCTGGGCATCTGCGTGGGGGTTCAGATGGTAGCCAAGTTTTTCAACATACAATCAAAGAAGATCTTGGCGCAGGCATCGATGAAAATACCGTGAATCTCGAACAAGAAATGACATTAATGGCCGAAAATACCCTGCTCTACATGGCTGTGAGCCAGTTCTTGGATGGCCGATTTGAAGGTTGGAAAAATGCCATTAATGAAGGACGATAGAGGAAAATAAAGGAGGACAAAATGGAGATTGATCGACTATTTGCTGTTGTTGGGTCAGCATTGGATTCTCAGAGGCAACGGTTAAATATCATTGCAGGAAATCTGGCAAACGCCGAATCCACCCGCACACCCGGTGGGGGGCCGTATATTCGGCGTGATGTGGTATTTCAAGCTGTATCAACTGATAAATCATTCAACTCGGTCTTTAACAGTGCCTTTGGAAATCCATCAGAACCGGCAGGTGTCAACGTGATCGACATCGTTCAGGATCAACGACCATTGCGCACGGTGTTCGAGCCAGATCATCCAGATGCTGATGACAAGGGGTATCTCCACTTGCCCAACGTAAACCCGATTGAAGAAATGGTGAATCTCATGTCCGCAACCAGAGCGTATGAAGCCAATATAGCCGTGCTGGAAACGGGAAAAACCATGACCTTGCGGGCATTGGAAATGGGACGATAGGCGTTGTTAGGAATTAGAGGAAAGGAATCTTCTGATGGATTATTCCACAATTAAAGGGATTGAAGGCGTGACAGAGCCATTTGGAAGCTCCCAAATCAAGCGGGGTTCTTCGGGAGGCGAGGGATTTAGCGATTTACTAAAAAATGCAGTAGAGACCGTCAATTCCATGCAACATGAAGCTGGCCGTTTAGAAGATGCCGTGGCAAAAGGGGAAAATGTCAACATTCATCAAGCGGTGATTGCTGGAGAAAAAGCCGGTCTTTCTTTTCGGTTACTCATGCAAGTGAGAAATAAGATGGTCGAAGCCTATCAAGAAGTGATGCGAATGCAAGTCTAAATGTTGATGCATCCTTGGGATTTTTGGATAGGAACATGTGATTCGTTTAAAGAGTTATGAGTGAGTTCTTGAAAATATGGCGACATTTGCGGACAGTCTGAGCGGGAACTTTCAGGCGTTAACCTTAGGGCAACGCATTGGGGTTGTGGTGGTATTGGCATTGGCCATTGCCACGATTCCCATGTTGATGCTGTTGGGGAAGGAGCCTGAACTGGTTGTATTGTTTTCTCAATTAGATTCGGATGACACGCGAGCGATTATTCAAGAACTCGGTAGGCAAGGGGTGACGTATGAAATGGGCGAAGGTGGGAATACGATCAAAGTTCCCGTTGAGCGCGTGCATGAATTACGGCTCCAGTTAGCGTCCGCCGGTCTTCCCGAATCTGCTGGGGTCGGGTTCGAAATTTTTGATCGTACGGGGTTAGGGGTCACTCCTTTTACTCAACAAATGAATTATCGTCGGGCCCTTCAGGGAGAATTGGCTCGCACCATTAGTCAAATATCGCAAGTCGATCGGGTTCGTGTGCATTTAGTCATTCCCGAGAAACGCTTATTTGCTTCTGAACAAAAGCCGGCCCAAGCAGCGGTAGTCTTAACCTTGAAACGAGGGAATCCCTTGGGAGGGACACAAGTTCAGGGGATCGTCCATTTGGTGGCCAGTAGTGTGGAAGGATTGGAACCTAGCCAAGTGACCGTTGTCGATAACCATGGCAAAGTTCTCAGCCAAAATTCGGCCGACGATGATGCCCAATTGACCGCCACCCAAATCGAGACGCAACGAGGAGTCGAACATGATTTAGAGCGACGCGTCCAGACGATGTTAGATCAGGTTTTAGGCCCAGATAAATCCGTTGTTCGTGTCACGGCACCCTTGGAATTTCGCCAGATTGAAATTACGGAAGAGAGTTTTGATCCCAATAGTCAGGTTGTTCGAAGTGAAAATCGTAGTCAAGAAAAAGTCACGGAGAAAGGTCTGGGACCACAAACAGGAGTTCCTGGCGTGCAAAGTAATGTTCCCAATGCTCCAAGGCCCACGGGTGGAGCAGGTCCTAAAGAAGCGAAGCGGAAAAATGAAACGCTAAATTATGAAGTGAATCGAAAAGTGAGCAAGATCATTGAACCGACTGGTGCCATTCAACGGTTAAGTGTGGCGGTGTTGGTCGACGGAACCTATGAGGCCACGGAAAATTCGGAAGGTAATGCAAGCGATGGAGTTGGTGACAAGAAATATCTGCCACGATCCGAACAGGAAATACAAAATCTTATCCTCATCGTGAAAAAAGCGGTTGGGTTTTCTGAAGATCGTGGAGATCAAATAGAAATGGTGAATGTGCCTTTTGAAACACCTGCGGTTCAGGAGGGCGAAGATGGGATGACGGCCGGCGTACAAGGATTCCTCGCTTCGTATGGAGGCTTTCTCAAGCCCGTGTTGTTTTTCTTCCTGGGCGTGATGGTTCTCTGGTTTGTGATACGACCGATGGCCTTGAATCTCAGTAAGCCGTCGGCTGCCGTGGTGGCCTTGCCGCAGGCGGGATTGCCGGCCACGGTGACGGAATATGAGGCGCAAATTACTGAAACGCCCCAAGACCAGGCCATCAAGCTTGCCGCTGATAATCCCGCATCGGCGGCTCAGGTCATCCGTACCTGGATCAAAGAAGAACAAGAACAAAAGGCCTAACCGGTGAGTGAGCACTTATCTGGATATGAAAAGTCGGCCATTTTACTATTGGCCATTGGGGAAAGTGCGGCAGTGGAAGTGTTGAAGGTCTTAGACCAAAAAGATATTCGGCAGATCGGGGCCTACTTAGGGGCGCTCGTGAATGTGGGACAAGAAGAGCATCGTTATGTGTTAAAGGAATACCGGGAATTGGCTGGAGCATCGGGCTTAAGTGTTGAGGGGAAAACCTATCTGGCCAAAATCTTGAACGCCGCGTTAGGGAAAGATAAGGCTCGCCGTATTTTGAGTTCTCTCAACAATTCAGAGAATGCTGGGTTTGAGACGTTGAAATCGTTAGATGCGGTATCGATCGCGAATTTGCTGACCTACGAACATCCGCAAACGGGTGCCCTGATTTTGGCCAATTTAGAGTCGGATCAAGCTGCCCAGATATTATCCTTGCTTCCGGCGCATAAACGAGATGCCGTGGTCTATCGTTTAGCGACCACAGAAGAAGTCTCCCCGAATATGGTTGAAGAATTGAATGGAGTACTCCAGGAAGAACTGCGCCTAGGATCTTCTAAAAATGCCGTTCCTGTTGGTGGAACAGGTCTCGTTGCTGAAATTTTGAATTCAGTCAAGAAAAATGTGGAAGGGGAAATCCTTACCGCCTTGGAATCCAAAGATCCAGATGTGGCTGAAGAAATACGTGGGAAAATGTTCGTGTTCGAAGATCTGGAATCGGTTGATGATCGAGGCATGCAGGAATTGTTGCGTGAAGTGAGCAAGGAAGAATTACTGTTGGCTCTCAAGCCGGTTGAAGGCCCACTACGTGAGAAATTCATGAATAATATGTCGAGTCGTGCTGCGGAATCTTTGAAAGAAGATATGGAAACTCGAGGGCCGGTCAAGCTGAGTGATGTGGAATTATCACAGCAAAATATCATCAAAATTGTGCAACGGTTGGCAGGGGAAGGTCGAGTCGTTCTCGGAGGAAAAGGCGAAGAGCAAATGGTCTAACGTTGAGTCGAGTATGGAACAACCCGGACAGGTCCAAAAATTTCGAATGGCAGAATTAATCCCACTGGGCGCTAGGGATCCGGATGAAGAAGTTCCGCCACACGATTGTTCAGATCTGCAACGAAAGGCATTTGAATTGGGCCGGGTCAAAGGTGTGAGTGAAGGACGAGCGCAATGTCAGCAAAAAGTTGAGGACGAACTCAAGCGGGCCATTCAATTAGCCAATCAAATTGGTCGTGCTCGAGTGGCGGCTATGGAAGAGCAGGACCGAGATATTGTTGAGGTGGCATTGGCTATTTCTCAAAAAATTATATTGAGAGAAATTGAAACAGATAAAGAGCTCATCGTGCGGCAAGTACGGCAGATTCTCGGCCTTCTTCTCAACAAGAGCCTTGTGACGCTAAAGGTGCATCCTCAGGATCTTGAGGTATTGGAGCCCCTTCATGACACCTTACGAGCTGAATTTCTTGATGGGGATCATTTGATCATTGAAGGGCACCCAGACATACAACCTGGAGGATGTCAGGTGGAGCAGGCGGGGTTGCAATTGGATGCACGACTTCAACAACAACTGGAGACCGTGGCCACTGAATTTGGGTTGGAAAGAGCCCCCTCATGAGTCTAGGTGTCATTCAACAGCGGCTGGATGAACTGTCGACGACAACGGTGACTGGCCGTGTCGTAAAAGCTGTGGGGTTAACATTGGAAGCCACGGGTTCGGGGGCAGCTGTTGGACAACGGTGTCATATCTTCAGTCAGAGGCGCCAGTCCATTCTTGAGGGAGAAGTTATCGGATTTCGAGAACAACGGGTGGTTGTTATGCCTTTTGGGCAAGTGCGAGGGATTGGTGCAGGAGATTTGGTTCGGTACGACCCGAGCTCTCCACGCTTACTAGTGGGGCAACATCTATTAGGCCGAGTGGTTGATGGCCTAGGGCATCCCATTGATGAGAAAGGACCCCTCCCGCGTAGCCAACGGTATGCCCTCTATGCTCCGGCCCCGGCAGCCTTAAAGCGAAAACGAATCACGGCAGCGATGGATTTAGGGATCCAATCAATCAATGCCTTGTTGACGTGTGGCGTCGGGCAAAAGTTAGGGATTTTTGCTGGGAGTGGAGTGGGAAAGAGTGTGCTGATGGGGATGCTCTGTCGTCATACGAAAGCCGACGTGAATGTGATTGCCTTGGTGGGGGAACGGGGACGAGAAGTCAAAGAATTCTTGGAACGGGATTTGGGGGAAGAAAGTCTCCGCCGATCGGTGGTGGTTGTGGCCACTTCTGATCAATCGCCGTTAGTTCGGGTTCGAGCGATCTTTGTGGCAACCGCGATTGCCGAATATTTTCGAGATCAAGGTAATCACGTCCTGTTATTGGTGGACTCACTGACGCGTTTGGCCCATGCCCAGCGAGAGGTCGGGCTGGCCGCAGGAGAACCTCCGACGACCAAAGGATATCCGCCGTCCGTGTTTACCTTGTTTCCGCAAGTATTGGAACGGGTAGGGCCCTTGGAGAAGGGCTCCATCACTGGTCTCTATACGGTGTTAGTGGATGGAGATGATTTGAACGATCCGATTGTCGATTCGATGCGGTCCATTTTAGACGGACATATTGTCTTGTCTCGCCAATTGGCCATGCAAGGCCATTTTCCGGCAATTGACGTCCTGCAAAGTATCAGTCGGGTGATGTCAGATATTGTATCTGACGCGCATGCTCACGCGGCCAAGACGGTGATCCAATCGATGGCGGAATACCGAAACTCCGAAGACCTGATTAATTTGGGGGCCTATCAGCAGGGAAGCAATGCCCGATTAGATGCAGCCATACAGATGAAAGACCCCATTGACCAGTATCTCCGGCAAGGCCGTGAAGCAGCAGTGAATCTGACGGAAAGTTGGCAAAACCTTGAAACCTTGGCCGCACACAGTCGAAGTCTCCAAGTTGCAAAGGGGAGAACCACATGAATTGGACGACCTTATTAAAGTTTCGAAAGCAGGTAGAAGACTTAGCTCGAGAAGGGGTGGTGTTAGCCGAATGGGAAAAGAGCCAGGAGGTGACGAAACGTGAGGAACTGAATCGCGAAATGGAAGTGGTGGTGACGGATTTGGAACACCAGATACAAAGGGGCATTGATACGTTATTAGTCGAAGAACGCTATCGGTGGTTGGAACAGATTGGGTGTGCGCTGGAAGAACGCACACAACACATTCAGCAGGTGGAGGACACGTTGAAAGGCTTACGGGAGAAATTAAAAAAAGCCTACCACGCCAGACGGGTCGTCGAACTCGTGATTGCCAAAAAAGAAGCAGCCGTGTTGCAGAAAGTTGCCGCCCAAGAGCAACGAATTCAAGAAGATGGCTCTGCCCATGCGTTTGCCACCTGTCACCTTGAAGAAATGACCTAGTAGCATGATATTGCCTAGTCGACGAAGAATTCCCTGGTGGCCGGTGATCCTCGTGGTGTGGGTCACCACCGTGTGGTCCGTACAAGCGACGACCGAGCAAGCATCGAGCGAATCCCCTGAAAATCAACAGGTTGAAGAGGATTTCTTGGATGAACCCCGTAGTGCAGAAACGACGTTGGTGGAGGAACTGCAAGCACGCCTGAAAGAGGTAGAAGCGCGGGAACGTGGTTTGCAACTTCGCGAAGAACAGATCGCGGGGTTGCAGCGAGATGTCGAAGCGCTGGCAGCACGGCAAGCCAAAGAAGCAAAACGGTTGGCCAAAGAAGCGTCCGTATTAAGTGAAGAACAACGCCGCTATCTGGACCAAGATCCCGCTCTTGTCCATTTACTCAAAATTTATGAAGCGATGGATCCGGAAGAAGGGGCATTGCGAATTGAAAAAATGCGAGATGGCCTTGCTCTCGATATTCTGGCAGGGATTAAAAATAAGACGGCGGCGGGAATTTTAGCTGGAATGAAACCAAAAAAAGCAGCAAAGTTATCGGAAGGGCTTCGAAAATATCGGGAAATAAAACTGAAACGGAGCGTGAAGTCGAACGTGCCAAACAATAAATCATGAGTGCCTTCCTTCCCATATT
>JAJDBR010000010.1 GCA_029261275.1 Nitrospirales bacterium | reverse complement strand
ATCAAGAATGACAGTTTCTCCGCCCCAACCTTCCTCCCAGTTCACCTCGGTGTTGAGATAGAAGATATGTGATCCAAGCTTATGTTTGGCATCGCAATGAGGCGAAACGGAGCAACCATTGGGGGTGTAGTGCCAATGAAGGGTCAATTCCAAGGAATTGACGTTGAATAAACGCTGAAGCCAAGCTTGATATTCCTTCCCCAGTAGTTCCGCGACGAAGGCTTTCCAGGCAGGATCTAGGGGAAGATCGCTGTGGTATTCAAGTGTAAAACGATCATGACTTTGTTGGCCATGAGCTCGGGTGACCCCAAAGCGGCGCTGGAATAATGAAACATCAGGAAGAGTCTCAAGCAGTTGTTGATGTCCCTCGGTTGTGAGTAAACCTTCTGGATTGATCCAAGGGTAAGGTTTTTCCTGTTGGAATGTTTGTGGGTCTATGGCTGCCAGGCGTTGAAAATTTAAATAGGTCATTGCTTTTTCTTACCGAGAGATGCCTTGAAGCCAACGGCCTAATATTCTCTGAATGAATTGATTGAAGGTTGAGCGCGGCCGAAGATTTTCTCGGCTAACGGGAACGATCTGCTGGTTCAGTTCATACACCATTGGGTCTGCGGTGCGAATCGTGATGTTGGCAATATCAGTGTCACTGATGTTGTCCAGGTGCTTCAGCAACCCTCGTAGACTATTATGATGTGCCACAATAAGGAGACGCTTTCCACGGCGGATCTCGGGTATGGCGACATCGTGCCAGAAGGGTAGAAGACGTGCAAGCGTGTCTTTGAGGCTTTCACTTTGGGGAAGGTCAGCTGGCGATAGATGCGAATACAGTGGGTCGTTTCCGGGAAAACGGGAATCAGTCACATTAAGTGGGGGCGGTGGGATGTCAAACTGTCTTTGCCAGATGAGGACCTGTTTTACACCATACTTTTTCCTGGCTTCCCACCAGTTAAGGCCTTGAAGTGCTCCATAATGGCGTTCATTTAAACGCCAATCTTTCTGAATAGGGACATGCGATAGGTTCATGGCATCGAGTACGATTCGAAGTGTTTCGGTGGCACGATTTAAGTAAGAAGTATAGCAAAGGTCAAAAGTCGCCCCACGGGCCTTGAGAAGTTGGCCCGCCTGCTTGGCTTCTGTCATGCCCCGTGGGCTTAAGGCGACGTCCGCCCACCCAGTGAATCGTTTCTCCTTATTCCATAAACTTTTGCCGTGGCGGAGGATTGTCAAAGTAGCCATGGGTTTGAGCTAAAATAGTGGAGGCTATGAGCCTTCTTCAAGGAAGCTGATGGTAGAACTGTGAGCCGCCCTGGGCTAGAAGGGAGGCCATCAACAAAAGGTTGCTCTGGAAATAGCGGCTAATAGGGACTTGCCCAGGGTTGCTAGGACTGTACTAAGCAAAGGCAGTCAAACGAATTGATGTCAAAAAGGGACATAGAAATAATAAGTAAAATGTGCGAATCAGTGCTGCCTTACACTATTTTGTTGTCAACAACGGCTTCTCTCATGTCAAATTTTTGAAGGAATATTTTTAATCGGGTTTCACGCTTGTGCACTCACTACCTTTCCCTCAAATTCATTGGAGACAAAGAGAGGGGCAGGGAAGCCAAGCCAACTAATTGGGTTATTACTTCGTAAACGCCAGATAGGATACGGCGTATGAGGCTATCATTTTTCTTGGCTGCCGACAACATATTATACGGGAATGATGTCCAACTCAATATTCACGGAAAAGATTTAACCATCGACCCTGGTTGATGTATGATGAAACTATTTTGTTCTGTTCTCCTGGCCCCCCTCATGCTTTTTCGTAAGAATCTACATATCAACAACAGTCTGAGATCTTCGCTGGCCAATATTGGGATTTCTGAATTTCAAGATTTCATGAACTATTCGGCTGGGAAGCTTGTGTCTCGTCCCTCGAAACGAAATGTCCGGATTCTTACCCTTGATGTTGCTGGACAGAAAAGAAAGTATTTTCTCAAACAAATAGGTATCAAACCCCTCCCGGAGGTATTGAAAGCATGGTGCCGACTCCAAGCTCCTTGTTCTGATGCTTCCCGCGAGATTGAAATACTTAAATTATTTCGTGACCAGGGAATTCCGGTTATGAACGGTGTTGCCTGGGGAGAACGTACGGTTTTGGGCTGGCCTGTAAGGGGTTTTATTTTGGTGGCGGAGGTTATTGGAAGCGAATTTGTCGATGTCTATCGTGATGCCTCGTTACGAAATCGTCGACGCCTGATGCGGGTCTATGGCGAGTTGATAGGCACCTTGCACCAGAAGGGAATTAAGTCGAAAGTTCATCCGCGTGATTTAAAATGCATTTCAAAGAATTATTCCACTTTTCAGAAATGTCTGGTGGTTATAGATCGTGAACGCGGTCTGAATCGTCTGGTGAATTTTTCGTTACAGCAGAGAGGCAAGATGTTAGCAGAGATTTGGATCAAGGGGGCGTTCACGATCGGCCGAGGAGAAGGGAGCGAACTGCTAGCCTTCCTATCAGGTTACTTCGCTGCGTCTGGCGCGTTTGGCATGAATAAGGCTATGGGTAAAAAATTGGTCAACTCGGTATTGCGCCGCTCGGCAGCCATTCTGGCTAGTGACGATCGCTTTGAGAGCCTTCGTCCTGATTTCAAGGAAAAGCACGGTATTCCTCAAGGGTAGTGTCCGTGCCTGACGAATAACCTTGGATAAAGTTCTATGTTTTCTGGGAAAGGAAGGAAGGGAAGATTTCATTGTCAAGAAAAAATAAGTTTGTGATTCTTGGGATCTTCATGTCAATTGGAGTCCTCATTCTTCTTGGGGAAGTGGGTGTTCGTCTTTTCGTCAAAAACGGGGATATCACTCCTGAAGTACTTAGAAACCGATCTATTCAATACGAACCGGTTATCTTTGCCAGGCATGCGTTCAAACAGGAGGCCCGCATCGTCAATAATCCATTTGGCAGTAAGAAGGATTTGGTGTGGGAGATCAATGCAAAGGGGTACCGAGGACCAAATTTTGAGGCAGAAAAATCCGATGGGACCATACGGATTATTGTATATGGTGGATCGGCTACCTTCGATACGAAAAGCACGCAAGGAGAAAATTGGCCTCATCGAGTGCAAGAAAAGTTACGAAAGGCTGGTTTTTTGAACGTTGAAATCATCAATGCTGGTGTTATTGGTCATACAGCTTTGGAATCTGTTGGAAGATTATTCACAGAAGGCTATACATTTCAACCGGATTTCGTCCTAATGTATAATGGGTGGAACGACATCAAATACTTTAGTTCCTCGAAGACTGCGTTGCGAACATTAGTCCCGTCTCTAGGGGGATTTGACCCACGGATACATTATGGAAACATTGTTGACCGGTGGCTTTCTGAGGGATCTCATCTGTACACCGTATTGAGAAGAATTTATTACAAAACCAAATTAAAGATGGGGAAAGAGGGGATGAGGAAGGCAGATGATACACGGTATTCCATTGCGACACTCAACCCCATCGGTTTTCGACAATATCAGCTTGCGATGGAAGTGTTTGTTGATCTTGCTCGTAATATTGGGGCCGAACCGATTCTTATGACTCAGGCTCGCTTGGTTTATGGATCCAAAGTCCTCACACCGGAGCAGCAAAAGCGAGTTGACTATCACCATGTTGGGTTGAGTCATGAGGCCTTGGTTAAAACTTTTGATCGGTTAGATGCCATCGTTCGAAAAGTTTCGGCTGAAAAAGAAACTATTTTAATTGATGCCTCGGCCCATCTCTCGGGGAAAGATTGGGCGTTTGATGATCATGTACATGTGGTGCCAAAAGGCTCGGATGCCCTCGCTCAACTTGTCGCCGATCAACTTCGGAGCGTCCTCAAAAAATAATGGGCACGGTGCGCCTCAAAATTGCAGGTGATTTCAATACATAAGTACACTTTGATACTGGTAGTTAGAAGACCAGCTATCGTGTTCCATTATGTTGATTGGTGAAAGATGCTAGCCCTTTCACCAGTCTGACATCTTGGTATTAATGCGATACACCACCCAGATATTTTTCACTCGATAAGGTTCTTGCCACACGAAAACAGGCAATTAGCTCAAAGGGAATTATTTCGGCCTAGTCTGTACCAGTATTTCTGGAGTTCTGTTATCCAAATGGTGCCAGTTTCTGAAAAGATTCCAACAATTGAGAGAGGATTTAGAGAGCATTCGAACGAAATGGAAAGATTTCAAAGTGCAGTCTAATGCCAAGGGGCAGTGTTTGTTTAATCTGCCAAAGCCTGGGTCATTTTTTTATAATCGGTAGAAATCTTATTTTGAGGGTTGGGAATTTATGAGCGCACTGATTTTTTGAGCAATGATTTGATTGCCTCGCCCATTCACATGACAGCTATCGATATAGATGTACTCATCCACATTAAAGGCATCGGTGAAATCATGAATCCAATCGAGATGTTCTCGTTCTTTGATTTCCAGCACCAGGGGATACACCAAATGAAAATCAGTTCTGGTGCCTCTTGGGGATAAATATTCGATATTAGGTTGGCCAATGGGAGCTACAGGTTGAAGAATCGCGTGAAATTCAGCCCCTCCTAATTCCGCGACCGATTTCGCAATTTTCCAATTACTCACCAGGGTCGAAGCGACCATTTTGGCGTATGTTGGATTACTCTGACATTGGGAAA
>JAJDBR010000090.1 GCA_029261275.1 Nitrospirales bacterium | reverse complement strand
CGGTCGAGAACATCGGTGACAAAATGAATATGTTCTCCCTCGATAATGATTTTTATTTCTTTCATTGGATAAAGTTTCATGGTGCTCATGATGTTTCCATCCTCCTCAACAAAGAAGTATTAATAAATAAGTTGCCAATCATCCGGTGATTGGAAGAGGAAAAATTCCATAGTGACGGGATCTAAAGCGACAAGATTAATCCATTGATTGCCTGTCAATCGTTGCAAGATATCATGTCGTGCAATGATGGACGAAATCCTTTCTAGCGGGGCCTCAAGGATGACGAACAATCGCATAGGCTCATGATATGGGGTCTCGCCATCATAGACCGTTTGGATAGGGAGTCCAACACACAGATCGCTCTGTGAACCGTACATCACCCCTACACGACCCACGACATTATGGTACACCTTGCTTCCACTCCCATAGACCATGGGATCGACAGTAGAAAAATAATGCTCCATATTGATCCAATTTCCCACAATCATCGGGGCCGTCATAATGATTTCTAAGTATTTCCCACTTGGGTCTTGTAAATAATCATAGGAGTGTAAAAAGGTTCGCCCTTCAAGATTAAGACCTTGAGTCAACAGACGACGCCCCACGATAAAGGCGGTATGCCGAGACAGTCCCCATTCTGGTCGAACCTGCGACCAATCCACACTTCGCGTTTTTGTCCGCGGTAACGCATTAAATTCTCCCTCCGTGACGGGCTCGTCAGGAAAGCGGGTGAGCCGCTCCCGACTATTTTTTTCACCGGCTTCATGGAGGTCTTGCTGAAGCCTGAGCAAATCCTTTCGATGCGTGGCAGGGACCTCTTCTAAATCAAAAAGCTCCACTTCATCAGTTGTTGTGTCATGTTGTCCGGGTAGAAAATGTGTGTCTGGTGGAATCGATATGCCTTTTTGAGCCAACATTTGCTGAACCTGTGGTTTATTGGCCATAACAGCAAGGGCCCTTGCATTTGAAATTCCATGATTTCCACCACAAGCCCCACAATCCAATGCAGATTCGTAAGGGTTGTTGTCCGAAGTGCTACCATGCGCACACAACAAGACCAGCCGGGCAAAGGTTTTGGTGAATCCTAATATCCTTAGAGCCGTTTCCACAAAGTGGGCCTGTTCAACTACCGTAAACCCTGTCTGTGTGATTCGGTGCATCCGACGAGCCTCGTCTCGCTCATGAAGATTAAAATCTCGCCTTAGGACACGATTAAATTGTTCAAGGTCCGATTCGGTCCATTGCAGCAATCGATACAGCTCCTCATTTTCATAGCTGTCTGATGGCAATTGATTCAGCGCCAGCTTTCGCAGACGCTCAACCTGATCATGAGGCACTGTCATACCCTGTCGACCAAATCGTTCAATCAACAGTCGATAAATGGCCGCCCGATGTTCAGAGGCCACCATTTCCTGGGCCTCTTCCTGTCGAATTTTATCTACAGTTAGCGTTGTGCCTATGGGAATAGCCAAACGCTCTTTCATCCAGGAGATGATGGGTTTGAACCATTGAGGTTTCAACGTTTGGCCAAAGAGTTTGAACCCAAAGAACCAACCAATCGCTTCAACCATAACATAGGGGGTAATTACATTTTCTTTCAAATCATGCAGCAGCGTATGCCCTGTCTTGGCGAGTTGCTGACGTTCTAAAAAACTTTCAGCCGCCTTTCCTTGATAGGCGCGAGGAATTTCTTTCACGACGTGCTTGGGTTTCAGAAGGACTGGGCATTGATCTGTTTGCTGCTCGCTCGAAAAACCTTGATAGCATATGGGGACTCCAAAAAACCCAGCGAACCCAAATGTTTCATTTCCACCGATTTCTTCGAAATGTCTTCTAAAGCTTTCCGAACGAACATCGATGCAAAACATGGCCTGAGCCAATGGCCGTGATTCTGGAGGCTGTTCCTCAAGTGCGTCACTCTTGCACAACTTCTGAAGGTTTGGGGAAAGTTTTTTCACAAAACCTTTGAGGTAGCTTGCTTCAAAGGCCTTGAGCCAGATGGGTCCGTGTTGCGATTCAGGGAACTGCTCAACCCAATCGAGCAGAGTTTCTAATGTGTCAGGAGTATTCTTCAGTAAATCCAGTATGGAGACGTCCAAGGATTGGGCGAGATGCAAGATGATCAAGGTTTGGCTATCAGTCTCTTGCTGTTGTTTGATGTGTTCCCATCTTTCAATCAATCCTGAATCGCATTGATCGAGGGCTTCAATGTTCAGGGGAGCCTGTATGAACAAGGATATATCCAGTTGGCCTATCATTTTCTCTGGCAGCCCTCGCGTTTGGTTTTCTTTGTAGAGACCGTACCCAATAGGATGGTTGTTCAGGAAAGACCGAAGCGACGCATAGGTGCCGGGAATCGCCAGTTTATCTTGGCATGCCAATGAAACTAATTCTCGTTCATAAAAAAGACGAACGGCCATGTATTTGATAAGGTCAATTGGATAGGCACCTTGCCACTCATAGTCTTGTTGTTCCGACCGCCATTTGATAAATCCTGACCATCCGGACAATTGAGCCAATTCTAACGTGAAATAGTCACTCCACAAAGCCTTGGGGATGGCTAACAGGGTTAAGCTTTCCAGTACCGCATCTTCTGGACGTTCAGGCAAATTGCGGATTTTGGTTTTCCAGTCCCGAATACCCAACAATGGACCAGCCACATCTTCCTGAGCTAAATCCTTCCATCCCCCATAAAAAGTTTTCTTTCGCAAAGGCATGGACCAAGGGGCATGCCCTTCATCGAGAAACCCACCACACCATTTGATGAGTTCACTGTTAATTTGATCCTGTACCGTTGTCCCAAGAGTCCGGTCGCACCATTCTCCAATGGTGTACTGTGTCGCAAGCTCTTTTTGCTCCTGACTCGCATAATCACTTAAGGAAACTCTTCGTGCTTTTCTCTTCGAAAGATCATGAATGACCTCGACGAGTTTTCTTGCTTCTTGTTGCTTGAGTGCTGGCTCCAAAATCGCTGAACTCACATCAGCATCCACTTTCCCAGTCCCGTTAATGAGGATGGTCCGCAAGACTTCCATATGAGAGAGTTTTCGATCACCAATGGTGATAAGCGCATTTTGTGATACACCCTTTATGGCTTCATTAATAGACTCTTCAGATATTCGGCCCTGATTATAATAATTCCGGTATTCTCGATTCGAGAGATAGCCTCGACCTCCGAAAAATCGAGAACCTTGGTTGATGGCTTCATCAAAGTCCAAATGCTCCAACCCATGAAGCGGATTGTGATGGATGAAGGTTTTCATCGGCCAATAATGGGAGATGGGTTCACCCGCAAGATTCACGAGGGACCGTAATTCCATCCGCTGAAAATCTTGCGGTACCACCTGTTCTTTAACGTCGAGCATTGGCATAGCTTGTCGTTCGCTGACCTCTTAAAAGGGTGAAGCAGTCTGTTGCGCTAGTACAACACTCCACTATAGGTTGCACCGATTAGTAAGGCCGATATAGAAACAATTTCCGTTATCCGTAAATCAGTATAAGGTACGTTTGCGCGTGCGGTTCCAAAGGCAGTTTGATGAAGCATTTGAGAAAAATACCATCCACCCACCAACCACACCACAAGAAACGTGAATAACATCATGGTGACTCCTCTATCCTGCGTCACAACTGTTGCCATAGTCATCAATCCAGAAAATGTTGGGAACAAGGGAAGAAACATGGCGAAACTTACCAGGAGAATCATCACTGTTCCAAAACGCGGCATTGGGGAAGCAAGTCCAGGGAGCTTTCCAAATATTTGCGATCCGTAGCGCTGTCGAACAAATGAAAATGTGAGGCAGAGGCCACTCATCACGAACGCCACGGATATACCAAACGGAATTCCCCATCCGGGAAAGCTCGGGAACACGTTAAGCAGTCCCCAGATGAGTGCGACATGAGCCACGGTGGCAGAGGCCACAAATTGATTGCAATGTTGTTGTCCCAGACATATAAAAGAAACATAGACCGCGCTTATTAAGGCTAACAGATGGATAGGAACGAACATCTCCGCGGGGAGTGAGGATTGAATCATGTGCAATTCAGCAAGCCCGATGGTCAGCCACACGACAATTAAAAAACTCGAAGGTGCCCCTTTCGCTGCTCCAACCGTGCTCAAGAAGGGGAGGTGGAAAGGAGCCAGAGGCAAGAACGTGACGGCAAGAAACAGACTGGAATAGGTGTGTAAGGTCTGTCCACCCATGACGGAGCTCAAAGAAAGGATGATTGCAAGAACAATGTGAAGAAGAGTTAAATTTGTTCGATAGGAACGAGGTTTTTCGCGATAAAGAGAGACTGCGATGAAACCTAAAAAACCACTAAGAAACATCCTACTGACAAGTCCCTGGCTCAGTAAGATACCGAAGCCCAACCCTAGAACGATCATAATTGAAGCACAATGAATTGAGGAATGTTTCGTTTCCTCATGCCCAAGAATGACACAAAAACCTGAGAGAAGAACAGCACAACTTAAAAAGATGATGGATGGGTCTATCTCAATCGCAGACTGCATATAGACCAACCCACCACCTAGCACGCCAATCGTGATCAATCCTATAGATTGAAAGGCAAGAAACGAGATTCGTGATACCTTCCCCACCATTCCCAGAACGAGGGGAATAAGAGCGAGAATGACAGGAAGAGCATGTTCTACATTCATCATTGTTCTCGATTGTGTTTCAAAAACGATGGGTTACTTTTTGAGCCCATTGTAAAAGAGTATTGCCCCATCGCACGTACACAAGATCCACATAGAACCGATTAATCAAAAGGATATACAGTTGCTTCCGAATGGACAGAAGCCAATTCGCATTCAAAATTGTTTGCCCCTTGGTATTGGTATAGACAATAACCCAACCAAAAATTATGAGTACGGTGGCCATCAAAATAAGCGTATCAAACACCTGTGGATTGAGCGCGGCTGCCACGAAAAATCCATCCGCTACACCTGGCTCAGGGTACAGGAAATGCGTGAATGCCTCTCCCGCCCACAGATAGATAAATCCGACGAAAAATAATGTGCCGATCATTGCGCCTGCGACCTTCCAGGAGGCCACCGCTTGAAGACGATATAAACTAAACATCGCTTGAGAAGCCGTCACCCAACCGAAAAAGAGAAAAATGACGGCTCCATGTGCATCTTGTAGCGGGACATCCAACATGTCATGTGCGACCATGAGAATAAGCAGTGGCGTAAGCAATGTGACGATTACACCCGTGACCCAGGTTAATTGAGTGGGAGGTCTCATGGGTTCGTGCGCGGATGAAGAAGGGAACTTTGGTTCATCCCGAGCCGCATGAATGCCCTGCCCTGCTCCCAAAAATAATGTCGCTTTAAAAAGACCGTGGGCGATTAAATGAAAGATTGCTAGGGCAAAAGCCCCAAGCCCACATTCCATGATCATGTAGCCCATTTGTCCCATGGTGGAAAATCCCAAAGTTTTCTTGATGTCATTTTGTACCAGCATCATGGAGGCACCAAGCAGAACCGTCAGGGCGCCAACCACAAACACTATGTGAAGAGTCGTTGGTGAGAGGGCATAAAAGGGTGCTAATCGATTCAATAAAAAACCACCTGCATTGATAATACCTGCGTGCATTAGGGCAGACACTGGGGTAGGCGAATCCATCGTATCGGGTAACCACACGTGTAGAGGAAATTGCGCAGATTTGGCCATCGCGCCAACAAAAATGAATAACGTGATCACAGTCACCGCACTGACATCGAATATATTTCCTGGCAATAACGAAATCATTTGAGGATGCTCTGATGCCCGTTGGAAGAGCTCAGTAAACTCTAGAGTGCCGAAATACTTAAAGGTCAGAAAAAGACCACACAGAAAGCTGACATCCCCCACTCGATGGACGAAAAAAGTTTTAAATGCATTCTGAAAGGCTGGAGGATGAGAAAAATTAAACGCGAGAATGAGATAAAGAGCCCAACTGAGTAATTGCCAGAACACAAAGAGCATGAACAAGTTGGGACTGGAAACCAGAGCCAGTATGACAAAGGTCATGAAACTCAGCAGGGCGTAAAATCGAGCATAGCCAGGATCCCCTTGTAAATACCGAATGGAATACACATGAATCACCGTGCTGACACTCGTGATCAACACCATCATGACGGCCGTGAGACGATCCACCAACATGCCAAATTTGAAGACGACAGAGCTTTCATCGTTTAACGGCCACAACATGACATGGATTGGGCCTTCAGTACTCACATAATAGAGGGCCCAAAGAGAAAGAAGGAAGGAGCCTACCGTTGCGATTACACCGATTGTCGCCACATAAGCAAGAACACGTCTCCCATAGACCCCAATAACGATTCCCGAAAGGAGAGGGAGTAGAAGAATAAGAATCGCGATCATCAATAGAACCTGTTTTTATGACTTCAAGACGTTCATACAATTGATGGCCAGCAGTACACTAATCAATTAACCTTTGAATATTTGATAATATCTCACTATCAAATTTTTAACTATACATCCTGTTGCATCATTCTAATTTATTACCCTTTAATGTCGAGTTGGGCAAGTTATTATGAGGCCTAGATTATGAGGTATATAAAAAGGGTTGGTAATACCTTTAGTTTGTGGATCGAAGCATATATTTATAGAAACATCCATTTTCAAATAGATCGCCAATAATTGTGGAGAGCTCTCGTTCAATGAAATTCAGCAGAAGACAACGTAGTCTGCGAGTCTAGTACAGACAGTTCAGATATCCCATCTTTTCTGTGACAGTCGGACCCAGGGTGTTTATGTGCGAGTTCTTGAAGAATTGTTTCTACCTGGGAAAGAGCATGAGACCTGTTGTCTTCAAAAAGAAGGAAATGCCCCATTTTGCGTCGAGGGCCAGCTTGGCTTTTGCCGTACAAATGGAGCTGGACCTGTGGATGGACTAAGAGGCGATCCCACTGTGGCGGACCCTCCTGCCATAGATTCCCAAGTAGGTTCACCATGGTAACGGGATGCAGAAGGGATGAGGCACCCAAAGGCAATCCGCAAATAGCGCGGAGATGTTGTTCGAATTGAGAAGTCACGCAGGCACCAAACGTGAAGTGCCCGCTGTTATGAGGCCGCGGAGCCACTTCATTGACCAGAAGCGTTCCGTCTTCAAGAAGAAACAGTTCCACCGCCATGACTCCGCAATAATCAAGAGCCTCCGTGAGAGAAACAGCAAGCTCCTCCGCGCGTGACCATACCTTGTGGGGCACCTTGGCGGGTACACGTGTGGAATGGAGGATGTTTTGCTTATGGACATTTTCGGCCAGAGAATACAATTGGATATCTCCCTGTAGACTACGAGCCAGCACTACCGATAGCTCCATCTTGAAAGGCACAATTGCTTCCAGGACCGATGGATTTTCACTCAATTCTCTCCACGCTTCATTCAGGTGTTTTTCGCTGGAAACTCGGATTTGTCCCATCCCGTCATACCCTAATCGCCTTGTCTTTAATATGGATGGGAATCCCACTTGTTGAGCCGCCCCCTTAAAACTTTCCCTACCCTGAATTGAGGCAAAGAGCGTTTGCGGAAAACCGTGAATTTGAAGAAATTGTCGTTGAACCAGTCGATCTTGGACTAAACCGAGAACAAATGATGATGGACGTGACGGCCTCACCTCCTCGATTTTGGCAAGAAGCTTCCATGGCACCAGTTCGGTCTCAACGGTGACCACATCAACTTTGGAGACAAAATCCAAAACACCTTGAATGTTGGTCAAATCCGATTGAACATAAAAATCTGCCACTTGGGCAGCTGGACAATTCTCAACGGGATCTAACACGCCAACCCGATACCCCATCCGGCGACCTTCCATGGCTAGCATCCGCCCAAGTTGTCCGCCGCCTAAAACTCCGATCGTCCTTCCTGGAGCAATCATATTCATTCCAAATCCTCTGATGCATGGCGAGCCGTATTTTCACGGTAGGCCCGAAGTCTTTCGCGGACCTCGGCATTAGACACGGCCAAAATCGCCGCAGCTTGCAACGCGGCATTGACCGCCCCATCCTCACCAATTGCGTGAGTAGCCACCGGAATCCCTTTCGGCATCTGTACGATCGAGAGGAGCGAATCCAAACCTTGGAGCGCTCGCGACCGCACAGGGACCCCAAGTACCGGCAGAACCGTTTGAGCTGCCGTCATTCCAGGTAAATGCGCGGCACCGCCCGCCCCGGCGATAATGACGCGAAGTCCTCGCTCTTCCGCCTTGTTTGCGTAGTCGAACATCCAATCGGGAGTGCGGTGGGCCGAAACGATCTGGCATTCATGGGGAATCGCGAGTTCCGCTAAGAGTTCACTGGCCTGACGCATCGTGTCCCAATCACTTCTGCTTCCCATGATGATGCCCACTCGAGGGATCTTAATGGGTAGGTTTTCTGTCGAGCTTTCCATGATTTCCCTGTAACAAGTAACGTAAGCAGGAGTGGCTGTCGTCCAACGGTTCACACAAATTTTCTTTCGGAATCATTGGACGCCTGTCCCCTATTGCCCCACATTTTCTTCTTCCAATCAGAACGACCTCAATGGTCTGTGCCTAATAGGCCGCTGGCTTAGAAAACGTGCGATTGGCTACCATTTCGATCACGCGAAGTCCATCGAACCTGGCAATCATTCCCGCTTTGGTTATCACGCCAATCCCGCCCACTCCTTCGATCGCATACACCTCGGGCATCGGCACTTCATACCCGTCCAAGTATAATTCCAAACGAGGGAAATCCACATGACCTGAGTTGACGACTTGAACACGCAGGACATGCCATGCCCCCGACTTTGGTTTCGCAGAACCTTTTCCGAGTAGAATTGGTTTTCCATTTTGTACTCGGTACGTGCTCAATTCGCTAGTCTTGAAATTCACGGTCACCGCGTAGAAATTCATATGGTCCTGAGCCGCTAATACGATTCCCGCTTCACCCCCTTCTCCCGAAGACACCTCACGAATGCTGACGACAATATCAGGCAACTTCAAATTTCCCGTGTCGGATAGTAACACTTGAAAACAGTCTTCTTGCGGGCAGGGATGTGCTTGCATCATGACATGAGGAGTAGTGGGAGCCTGTGGATCAGCCTCGATTCGCCACTTCCCCGTTGACTCCTTTTGGTTGCTTCCCGTTGAGAATCCAGCAGGGAGGCCGCCAATTGATTCCTGGTCAAAGTTCCAAGTCTTAAACAGATCTTCCGCTTGAGCATGAGCCCGCCAATGAACCTCGGGGCCAAATAACACTTCTGAGGACTTTATGGTTTCACCGGTCAATTGAGGTGAAAAAGACTTCGAAGGCGAGGATTCTGCGTCAGCGGCGGAAGGCTGAATAAAGGGAGTCCAACAGAAGAAGATAACAAGCAGGGCAAACCTAAAAATCAAAGAGTCATTCATGAGGCACCTTCCATAATGTTAAATAGGCAGTTTTTTTGATATCGACCGTGAAGCCACACTATTGAAAGCAAGATATGGTTACTCTGATTACTCAAATGGTTAAGGTGTTGCAGCCCTTTCACAAACATCTTGTTTTTATAATTTTCAGCATTACAGGAGATACCGAAACAACGTGATAGCGAGCTGCTCCCGTTGGATTGGTTTCACCAGAAAGCCTTGAGCTCCACGGTCACCTAGCCTCCTAGCCAAAGCCGGAGTCATCACCCCACTCATCATGATAACGGGTAGCATGGGATCCACTTGTCGAATTTCATGAAGAATGTTCTCTCCATGGGGTAATGCAAGATCAACGTCCAACAACACAAGAGCCACCTGTTTTTGTTTGATTGTCCTCATTGTGTCCAAACCCGAACAGATTGGGATAGCTACGCAATTCAAACTAGCGACTAAACTGCATAAGGACAGACGGTCCTTAGAATTCCTTTCCGCAATCACAACATCTAAAATACGATGTTTCCGACTTTTCATAAAAATAGAGCAAAAATCCTACTCAAAACCTTAAGAACCATTTCATTCCTAGCTATCGTCATGAGACCTTCTACTCTCCTGATTCGACATAACCCCATAAATTAACGACGTGCCTAGGTAAATTTTTGCCTGATCGTCTCCGCACTTTTTACCTGGTTTTTCTCCGCATGGGTTTCGTGAAAACATGCTACACGGTTCAAGTTTACTTTGACGAAATCCTCACTTATCTTTATCTATATCATTGGAACGCACACGACGAAAAATAGATAATTTCACGATGACACATCGAATATAACGATGTATGATAGCGGCCATGGAATGGCTCAACTATCACCACCTCCATTATTTTTGGGTGGTCGCTCGAGAAGGAAGCATTGCGAAGGCTTGCGAGGAGCTTCGGTTGGCCCAGCCTACCATCAGCGGACAACTTCGAGTGCTGGAAGACATGCTTGGAGGGAAATTATTTACTCGTGTGGGCCGAGGCTTGGTCCTCACAGAATTAGGTCAAGTGGTCCTTCGCTATGCAGAAGAAATTTTTGCACTTGGGAAGGAAATGAAGGAGGTGGTACAGGGAAAACAGGTAGGAAGTCCACTCCGATTATTGGTCGGAGTTACCGATGTCCTTCCCAAATTGGTAGCCTATCGATTACTTCAACCGGCCTTAACTGGTCCGGATCCGATTCGTCTCATCTGTATAGAAGGAAAGTTGGATCGGCTATTGGCAGAATTAGCGGTACACGGGTTAGATGTGGTGCTAGCAGACGCGCCTCTGCCGTCGATTCTTCGAGTTAAGGCCTATAGTCATTTGCTAGCCGAATCGGAGGTCTCGTTGTTGGCCCCCCCGCAAATAGCATCGAAGTATCGTCGCCGTTTCCCCAAATCCCTCCACGGGGCACCCTTTCTACTTCCAACCGATAACACGGTCCTGCGTCGGTCATTGGAGCAATGGTTTGAAGCGAATGACATTCGCCCCATGATAGTTGGAGAATTTGAGGACAGCGCCCTGCTGAAAGCCTTCGGGCAAGGGGGATGTGGGATCTTTGCTGCTCCTACGTTTATTGAAAAAGAGGTGCGACGTCAATATAGAGTTCAACTTATTGCGCGTCTGCCATCTATTCAGGAACGGTTTTATGCGATTTCAGTTGAACGGAAACTTCGACATCCAGCTGTTGTCGCTATTTCCGAAGCGGCAAAACGGACCATGATTGAATAATAGGACATTTATGAGCCCCTCAGCGACTAAAGCTATTCTGAAATGATTTCGGTTTAATTTCTAGATGCCGTCTCCGTCCGAAGGGTTAGTAGCCTTACCAAAGATGGCTCAGTGTGACATCTCGATCAATACGTTAGAACGAAGCTTCGGTTTTATTCCCATACTTTTGTCAGATCATACCCTCATTGAGGTCATCACAACTGCGCTCAATTGCTGGCCTGCATCAAAAGTATAAGAGCGCTGTTCCGTCTTGAGGCCTAACATATATTCCCGGTATTACTGGATCGATCATGGCGGACGACCAGTACTGAACATGGAGCATAACGGACGACTTTGTGTGAAACGCTCCCCAAGAGAAAGCGTCGAAGACCCGTTAATCCTTTGGAGCCCATGACCACAAGATTTGCTCGAATCCGTTTGGTCGCTTTCAGAATTTCTTCGGCCTCATGGCCAAAAGCAAGATTCTCCACAATCTTGAACTCATGCCCCTTTAGGGATTTTCCGGTCGCCTCCAACAGTTTCGCGCCTTCTCGGCCACGAGCTTGCAAGAGGTCTTCCGCTAATTTCCAAAATTCGGCAAGCTGAATGCCGTCGGTGGTTAAAAGTTGTGGTGTTTGATGTACCTTCTTCCTCACAATATGCAGAAGGGTCAGCTCGGTGGGGGGGGGAAGCCGACATTTTTCACAAACGCTATACCCTCTTGGGCATCAATGGAGCCATCGGTGGCAACCAGAATCTTCATATCTTTCGTAGATTTTTTGGGTCGAGGCTTTCCCCGCACGATCAACACCAAGCAGGGTGCCTCATTCAACACCCATTCGCTCACACTCCCAAGCAGAAAACCTTCAATTTTAGATAGACCCCGTGTCCCAAGGACCACGAGGTCGATGTGATGCTCAGTAATGGTTCTCAAAATTTCCGCTCCCGGGGAACCATCCGTGACTAAAGAGTGGACGGTAAGGCTTGAGCTCCGAAACGTTTCCTCCATGTGACTGAGAACGTTACCCATCTTAGTGGCTGTTTCTGCACGAACACTGCTTATTTTTTCTACCATGCGTAACGAACGTCCAGATGTTCCCAATCGAAGCCATTCATCAAGTGGGTTGACGTGAAGAAGATAGAGTGTAGAATTCGCGGGAAACTGAATCCGCTGTAAAAATTGCGCTGCGGTTTTGGAATCCGTGGAATCATCCACGGCTAGTAACACGTTCATAAGATAGGCCCTTTCCCTCTTCGAAAAAATCTCTGCGTGAACCCTTTTTCAGAGGGCCGTTACTGGTGTCGCCTCTTAGATGGGTGAGAGAATATTTGTCTTTCTCACATTCTAGTTGGTTTTTTCATCAGGTACGGCTTAGCGTACCACTAACACTGAACACGACGCGTTGCGTGCCACTTTGTGGGCAACACTTCCCAAAAGGAAGCGTCTTAGTCCTGTGAGCCCCTTTGATCCTACTACAACGAGATCTGCTCGAGGCCGTTTCGTCGCCTTGAGGATTTCCTCGGCAGCATGACCCTTCCTCACCTTCGCTTCGACACACAATTTTCTTCGGCCCAGATTTCGCCGGGTTTCTTGAAGCAGCCTTCCCCCCGTTTGCTCCTGGGTTTGTTTGATAACCGCAGCCAATTGTGTCGTACTCAGACGGCCGGCGAATCGGGCCATATTTGTTAGGGTACTGGGCTTTTCAATGACATGCAGGATGTTAAGATAAGTCGATTTTGGAAGATTCAAGCCCTTGAGCAGCGTGACAGCCTTTTGGGAATCTTGGGATCCATCCGTCGCGAGCAGAATGCGCATGTCTCGTGCCTTACGGCGGGTCCAACGGGGCTCACCTCGCACCACCAAAACCGAACACGGTGCGTCACTCAATATCCACTCACTCACGCTACCGAGGAGGAATCGTTTCAGACCTGATAACCCCTTGGCTCCTACGACAACCAAGTCAATCTGATATTGGTCAATCGCCATGAGAATCTCTGCCCCGGGGATTCCGTCAACCACAACGGGATGAATCTCCAGCCTCTGCCTAGGGAGTGAAACCGCCAAACGATCAATGAACCGACGGGCGTTAGTCGTCGCCTTTTCCCAGACAGTTGAGACTTTCTTCTGAAACTGGCGTGCATCATCAAAAGCAGACCACTCCGGCCACTGTTTTATAACAACGACATCCAGGAGATACACGACTGAGCCAGGCGGCAGGTGAAGCCCTTGCATCCAATGGACTGCCGCTAAAGAATGCCGTGATTGATCCACCGCGAGTAAAATGTTCATCCACTTCTCCTTTCTAACCTGACAGCTCCCATCTCTATTCCATTCCTATTAATTTGAATGATGGAGAGCGTTGGCAGGACCGGTCAGTTGTCGCCTGATCCATTTCTCCACCTCCACAATGACATAGCTGGCCAGCCCAATACCGATGATCGGCATCCAGGTTTCCAAAGGTATTGGGGCGGTATGAAACAGGAGATTCATGGCCGGGGCATAGGTGAACAGCAATTGAAGCCCAATGGTTGTTAGGACACCACCGGTGACCCAGGGATTACTGAACAGACCAAGCTGAAACATTGATCGGTCCAACGAGCGGCAATTAAAGAGATAGAACAACTCCACCATGACGAAAACATTGACGGCCACGGTCCGAGCTTCCTCCAGGGTGCCGCCTTGGGCTTGCACCCAAAGAAACAAACCAAACGCCCCTGCGAGAAGCAGCGCCCCCACTAACAGAATCCGCCACACCAATTCGCCGGTCAGTAGCGGACGTTTGGGGTCTCGGGGAGGGCGCTGCATTATGCCCGCTTCCTTGGGCTCAAAGGCCAGCATGAGTCCTAGCGCCACGGCCGTGGTCATATTGATCCAGAGAATCTGGACCGGCAGAATGGGGAGCGCCAATCCAGCACCAATGGCCGCCAAGATCACCAGTCCTTCTCCCATATTGGTCGGAAGGGTCCACACAATAAACTTCGTTAAGTTGTCGAGGACTCCCCGGCCTTCTTCCACGGCCGCTTCAATCGATGCGAAATTATCATTGGTCAGGATCATATCCGCGGCCTCTTTGGCCACCTCAGTCCCCCCTCGACCCATCGCCACGCCGATATCGGCTTGTTTGAGGGCTGGGGCATCATTGACCCCATCTCCGGTCATCGCGACAATGTGTCCTCGCGCCTGTAACGCTTCAACCAGTCGAAGTTTCTGCTCTGGCGCGATCCGCGCAAACACCATTGTGTCATCTGCCGTTTCCGGCAACTGGTTTAACGGGCACGCAGTCAAGTCAGATCCCGTCATGATTCTTGGCATCACTCCATGTGGGACTGTTGTCCTGCCAAGTCCAATCTCCTGGGCAATGGCACTGGCTGTCACGGCATGATCACCGGTAATCATTTTGACCACGATCCCTGCATGCTGACAGGTTTGCACGGCCTGGATGGCCTCGGGGCGAGGAGGGTCCAGCATGCCCTGGAGACCAAGCCATGTTAGTCCAGAAGGAAGCTGGTCTGGGACAAGTTTGTCGGTGTCTGGGGAAACCATTCCCCGAGCCAACCCTAGGAGTCGAAGGCCGCCCTCAGCGACTCTATGAGCATAAGTGTAGATCGTGTCAGATTTACAAGGCCGTTCCCTCCCATCTGGGTCCAGTTCTTGGGTACACAAACTCAACACCTTTTCCATGGCACCTTTAATGTAGACAACCTTCGGGAAGTCATCCGTTCCATGGTGGAGGGTCGCCATATACTGTCGTTGGGATTCGAAGGTGATGACATCAATGCGTGGGGAATGTTCAGAGGCTTTCTTGACATCGAGCCCGCCCTTCCGTGCAGCCACCAGTAAGGCCCCTTCTGTGGGATCACCTACAATCGTCCATTGGTGGTCACGATCGACCAATTCGGTGTCATTGCAGAGCACCCCAGCCTTAAGACATTCTCTAAGTGCGGGTGCTTTTTCCAGATCAATAGCCTTACCATTTCGTTGAATAGTTCCAACCGGTTCATACCCTGTCCCGCTCACCTTAAACTCTTCTCCTCCCGCGAGGATCGCCTGAACAGTCATTTGATTTTCCGTTAGTGTCCCTGTTTTATCTGAACAGATCACCGTGGTGCTGCCTAAGGTTTCTACTGCGGGGAGCTTTCTTATGATCGCATGACGTCTGGCCATACGATTGACACCGATAGCTAAGGTTATGGTCACGGCGGCGGGGAGACCTTCTGGAATAGCCCCTACCGCTAAGGCCACCGCGGCCATGAACATCTCGACAGCTAGCTGCCCCCGCCACATCCCAATGCCAAAGGTCACAGTGGCTAATCCCAGAATGACGACGGTCAGGATCTGACTGAAATACGCAATCTTTTTCGTCAGCGGAGTGGCAATATTGCCTGCACTGCCGATGAGCTGATGAATCCGCCCCATTTCGGTAATGGTCCCGGTACCAACGACCACACCAACTCCTTGCCCGTAGGTCACGAGTGTCCCAGAGTAGGCCAGGTTGAGGCGATCGGCCAGAACGGTATCAGACGGTAACAGCAATTCCTCTTTGACGACCGGAACGGGTTCTCCAGTTAAGGCCGATTCATCGATCTGCAATTCTCGGATGGAAATCAGCCGAAGATCAGCCGGCACCTTATCTCCGGATTGCAAAAGGACAACATCGCCGGGAACCACATCCGATGAAGATATTTGGTGTTTTTCTCCGTCACGCAAGACCGTGGCTTCAGTTTTGACCATAGACATCAACGCTTCAAGTGCGCGCTCAGCGCGCGATTCCTGAATGAAGCCGACGATCGCATTCACGAGCACCACGCCAAAAATCACGCTGGAGTCCACCCACTCACCTAAGAGTGCGGTGATCATCGTAGCGGCCAGGAGGATGTAGATCAGGGGATGGTGGAATTGCAGCAAGAACCGAATCAACGGACCATGCCGACGAATCAACGGTAACACATTCGGGCCAAATCGCTGAAGCCGCTGTGTGGCCTCAGCATGGGTCAGGCCCCGAGACGCATCCGTCTCCAATAACAGGAGTACTTCATGAACAGGTAACTGGTGCGTGTCGTGATTAACTTGGTTTTCCATTGACCTTTTTCCCATAAATTGTTCCAGGCTAGAAACTAACTTTTCTTCACATCTTCAAGCAAAATACACAGGCATCAGACAGAGGTAATTTCTGTGCCAAAATCTTATTGCTAATATGTTCGATAATCAGTGGAATTTCCCGAGAAGAGAATTTTTATGACAAAAATTGGTGCTGCCCCGACTGGACGGGAAGCTCTCCAAACACCCGCAGACATGCCGATTGCAAATGAGAGAAATTGAAGGGCTTGGAAAGGTAGCCTTGCGCTCCATACTCCCTGGCTTTTGGCGCAACCTTCCCAGGAGCGCCTGCTGACATCATGATGATGGGGATACCTGAATGTCGCTGATTGAGTTGCTCGAGCATCGTCCACCCATCCATCACGGGCATCTGAACATCGACGAGCATGCCGTCTATCGTCCTGAGGGAGAGCATGTCTAGCGCTTCTCGGCCATTAGCGGCACGACACACGTCATATCCCAGTGCCAGTAATTGATCGCCTAACGCCATGCGGATATCGTCATCATCATCCACCACCATAATGCATGTTGCCCAGACTTGATCCTTTTGCATGATAATTCTCCTCCCACAGCCCCTTTTCCTGAGGAGATACTCTCCCTGGCAAGGGATCTTGCGTGTTGCCCGGGTGCTTATTCCACAGTGAAAAAATCTGACGTGATAGAACAGGGGGTTGGCCCGGAAGGGACTTCCCCTGGTTAGGATTTCTTGCCTTCCCCTAGTATTTCCCGCTCTTCAGATGGTGGCATGGCGTTAAATCGGGCGGCCTCCCCATAGTGCCACGCCATTTGTTCACGAAGCTCCTGAATTTCCACACGGTGTGCTCCCATAAGCCTTCTCCACCCTTGTCGCTTGAACCCTTTCGAATCCAGATATGATTTCTGGTTGAGTCGCTCCACCCGTTGCTCCAAGTGGGCCACTTTTGTTTCTAGCCGTACGGCCTCTTCTTCAAACATGTCAGCAGCTACTTGATGTTCTTCTGCGGACCACTCGTTTGCAGCCAGAGAGGAAAGATGAGGGGTTAGGACTTTGGTCTGCCCGCACCCCAAGAAACTTATTAGGGCGACACATGTCAGAAGAACCTTGCTCCCTTTCATAACCCACCTCCTTTTTGGCAGGATGTGAATCACCGATAGATATCCGAACCACCTCAATCACTGTCTTCCTACACAGCCATTTCTCCGGCATTCAGAACAATCCTTCCTTATATAGTTCTATAAATAGCGTAATCTAGTTGCATAGACAAATAGATAATTTTTTCGAATCACATCTAATTAATCAATGCTCGGATTTTTCAATTATCTATAGACCTTGGTTATCCTTTTGAAGGGATCCATGAAACGTGGGGCAAAACTTTTTTGAGAAGAACCCTGCAAACGAAAACTCAGTTAAGGGCAGAAAGATTTGACTCATCAGTCATTCTGGTAGTCGGTGGGCAGGCATCAAGGAATCGCTCAATGTGTAGTGGTATCCATAGCGTCGTTTATTGTTAATCCTCCCTCCTTTAATCGTACTCATCATTAGGGCGGGAAAGGATGTCGGGCACTTTGCACAAATCTTCTTAATTCCAACCACACAACCATCATTCCCCTCCCCTCCTTCTTCCCGCTTCCGGGTGATTAGAGAGCGGCTGATGGTGATCTAATCCTGAAATCACCAGGGTAGATTTCCGTTCTTTAAATTCTTTTTCCATTTCATGGAGTTTGGCCATGGTCGTGTGATCCACTAGGAAGGTCTCTGACAAATCTAAGACGACATGAGACTCTCCTGCTAATCGATCTAAGGTCTTCTTTAAACCAATCCACGTACTGAAGATGGCCGAATCTTTGACCTTCACCGTCACTCCGCTGATTTCATCTCGTAGGACACTGATTTGGGGCTTAAACAGTGACTTTGCGGGGGCGCCATTTTTTAAGTGCAGTATCATATTGACACAGATCCCAATGGCGATACCCACTAAAAGATCCGTGGCCAATACGCCAATGATCGTCGAGACAAAAATAATGAACTGTTCCCGTCCCACGCGATATATATGAATGAACCCGTGTGGTGAGGCGAGACGAAAACCCGTAAAGACAAGCATCGCACCGAGTGCGGCAAGGGGAATCTGGTTGATCAATCCGGGTGCTAATGCCACAAAGAGCAACAGAAACGACCCATGAAATGCGTTCGCAAATCGGGTTTGAGCCCCGTTATCAATATTGGCTTTGCTTCGAACAATTTCAGAGATCATGGGCAATCCGCCGATTAAGGCCGCGAGCGTATTTCCCGCACCCACCGCCAACATATCTTGATCATGGTTCGTCTTCCGTCTCCATGGATCAATGCCATCGATGGCTTTGGCACTCAATAAGGATTCAATGCTTCCGATGAGCGCAAACATCACGACATATTTCCACCCCGTCGCGGTCAAGAGGCCCGAGAAGTCTGGAAAGGTGATCGCATGAAACATATTCTCTGGAACAGCCACGAGAAAGTTCTTCCCAAGTGGATACTCCTGGCCACGGAACACATAGGTGTGTTCCTGACTGAAATTGAAATACATCCCCAGCGGAACAGTCACGAGAAGCACCATCATTGGAGCTGGGATGACTTTGAGTTTGGGATTGTTGATAAACAGATAACCAAACATGATGATGAGGCTGATGATGCCAATGAGACCCACAACGGGATTCATCTCCATCACAAACTGCGGAATCTTGGCAATCAACTCCAGTGGGGTGCCCTCAGAGCCTATCCCCATGGTAATGGGAAACTGCTTGGCCATAATAATGACTCCAATGGAGGCCAGCAGACCATGTACGGCGGAGGAAGGAAAGAATTCTCCCAAGATTCCAGCGCGAAACACCCCAAAAAATATTTGAATAATTCCGGCGACGACACCTACCCCCAACGCCAGTCGATAGGCTTGATAATCCGCAATGGGATCTTTCCCTCCAGTAAACCCAAACTCCATGACGCATCCGATGGCAATCACGATGAGACCTGCCGCAGGGCCTTTAATAGTCAGTTCGGAATTGCTAAAGAACGTCGCAAGCATTCCGCCGATAATGGCAGTAAAAATGCCGGAAATGGCAGGGTAGCCACAGGCTAACGAAATTCCCAAGCAAAGAGGCAGGGCAATAAGGAAGACCAGAAAACCAGAAACGAAGTCAGCTTTCCAATTCTTAGGAAACTCCGAGAATGTTCCTCTGGGAATTGCTTTGGCTTCTGAAGTTAGCACTCCATCTCCTGTGACACTCGCAACGCTTGTCGGCTACAGCCATAACGTTGGGGCGTCTAACCTGATGAGAGAAAACCATGGGGTTTAGTGCCCATAGGCGAACCGACGCCCCTGCTATGCTGCCCAGCACATTTTTTCTATGACAGGGAGGAGTTCTATACCTTCTCTTTCTTTATATCACTGTAATGGCACAACGAAAAATAGATAATTTCAGGATGACACATCGTAATATCCGATGTTTCATGTCGGACATGGACTGGCTCAGACTACCTTCTGCGAGTAGCCTCTTGTTCTGGAAGACATGTTGAGGGAGCGGAATTGTGGACACGAGTGGGGCAAGCGGTCTTTCCTTCTGCAAAAAAACTGATCGCTCAGGAAAGAACTGACGGAGGCGGTGCAAGGTCGGGAACAAGGACGCTCGCTCGGATTAGTGATTGGGATCACAGAGGGTCTTCCCAGGTTGGCGGCCTACAGGTTGTTGGAACCCGCCTTGCAGGCGGCCGGATCCTGATCAACTCATTTGTTAGGGAGGGAAGCCAGATCGGCTACTGACAAAGTTACCCTTGCATAGATTGGATTAAATGCTTACTGATGTACCCATGCCATCGATCCTTCGTTTTCAGACGTATGGCCCTCTGCTAGTTGAGTCGGTTGTTCATTAATGGCCTCCTCCCTAAATGACCTAAAAATATCGTCGACGTTTTTCTCAATCGATTAAAGGTGAACGGTTTCTGCTCCCGACTGAAACACCGTCTTGCGTTGATCCTTGAAGCATTGGATGGAAACCCGCGATATTCACCCTAAGGTGGTGGGGGAATTTGAAGACAGTGCCTTACTCAATGCTTTTGGTTTAGCAGGCTGCCACATCCTTGCGATTCCCACATTTATTGAAGCGGAAGCGCCACGCCACTATCGGATACATCTCATTGGCCAAGCGCGACCATTCGCGAACAGTTCTATGCCATTTCGGTTGAGCGCAAACTCCTATACCCCCGCCTAGTTGTACTTTCGGAAGCCGTGAACCACATCCAGATCACGGATCGGTACAGTTTCAGTTCGGACTTTTATCGGGAAAAAATGGTGATTCTGAAATCAAACAGGTCTACACATTCCCATTCAGTCCGCCTAAAGTCCCAACCGTTTACAGACGAAATTACTCACTGCCATCAAAAGTGGTAACAGTTAGACACACCCGAGTATTCACGGGACAATTTTATCTCGATTAGAACTAAATCTTCACCGTCAAATATAACGCCCCTTTTCCTCGGTGGACAAAAATAAGCGCATCTTTCTGCTTTTCTAAATTTGATACCACTCGAACAAAATCTCTCTCTGAACGAACGGGCTTTTGGTTAATCTCACTGATAACATCGCCTTGCGCCAACCCTGCTCGTTCAGCAAAACTGCCTGGCGTCACTTCCATGACGACGACTCCACTCACTTCTTCATCTAGCCCTAATTTTTGAGCCGTCCGACCATCTAAATCCTGAACAGCCACTCCGGCAAACGGACCGTCTTCTCTCATAGAATTTACCTGAGCCACTTTGGTCGGCTTATTCTGTTCACGAATAACCGGCTTAAGGGTGACCTTTTTCCCCTCTCGTATCACCACGAGAGAAATCTCATTTCCAACAACCGTACCCACGACCTGGCCTTGCAATGTGCGGGGATCCTCCACGACTTGCCCTTCATATTCTACAATCACATCTCCACGTTGAATCCCGGCTTGATCCGCAGGACTCCCCGACATCACATTGGTCACTAAAGCCCCTTGTGCTTTGTCTAAGTGGAAAGAATCGGCTAAATCTTGGGTCACCGCTTGGATGCCGACCCCCAAAAACCCTCTCACGACGGAACCCGTACTCACTAAGCTGGCATAAATGGGTTTGGCGAGTTTTGTGGGAACCGCAAATCCTACACCCTGATATCCACCAGTTCGGGAGAAAATGGCCGTATTGATTCCCACTAATTCGCCATGAGTATTGATCAATGCCCCACCTGAATTACCAGGATTGATGGCCGCATCAGTTTGGATGAAATCCTCATATTGGGTAATGCCCATTCCCCCTCGCCCTAAGGCACTCACAATTCCCAATGTCACAGTAGAATTCAACCCAAAAGGATTCCCCACCGCTAACACATATTCTCCAACCTGCAAACTTGAAGAATCACCCCATTGCACGAAAGGAAGATCAGTGGCCTCAACTTTTAGCACGGCCAGATCGGTTTGAGGATCAAGCCCAATCACCGTTCCTGAAAACTCCTGCTTATCTGGAAGCGTCACCGTAATCTCTTTGGCACCCTCTACCACATGATTGTTGGTCAGGACATACCCATCGGATGAGACAATGACGCCAGAACCCGCGCCCTGCAGATCTGGCCTAGGATCTTGGTTATGACGAGGTGAATTTCCAGGCGTGCCAGGCATCCCAAAGAACTCCTTCATTGGATCAAATGGCATCCCTGACATGGGAACGGCCGCTTGCTTGCTGACGGTAATATTCACCACAGCTGGCGTCACTCGCTTGGCAATATCCGCAAATCCTCCTTTCTGGAAATGAGGAGGATCTATTGTTTGTGCGCCTTGATGCGACTCTGCATTATGAGCAAACGTGGTCTCAGGGTTATTCCATGACCCGAATAATAAGGCTCCAACAAGGATACCCATTCCCGCTAACCCCAAACTTTTCTGCCATGCTGGGCCCAGGTCCCATTGATACGCCACCTCTTTTCCGTTCTTCTCCATATGCCGTCCTCCTTGATGAGAATAAACCGCATCGCACCATGTTCATACAAGGAGCATACATCTTCACTCTAATAGGAAGATTAAAGACAGATTAGAATTTTTTAAGATTACTGCCAGGTTAGACGGAGGGGAAAAGAGATAAAATGACAGGAAAATGGTCGTGTTGAAAATGAGAGGAATCTATTGAGGGTAACGAAAAAAAGATAGCCGCCAGAAAATACAAGGAAAATTTCCTGGTGGCCTTCCTCTTTTTTATTCCTCTTTACACGACACCAGAATAGTACCGTATAACATCGGAAACCGAGACCACGCCGACAATTCGTCCACTTTCAGTCACGGCCAAATGCCGCGTGCCTTTTTCCTTCATGAGACGAACAGCCTCGACAATCGGATCGCTGGTCTCAATGGTCACCAGGGGTTCCCGCATACACGTTTTCACTGTCGTGGTTGTCGCATCGGTTCCAGAGGCCACCACTTCACTTGTCAATTCTGTTTCGGAAATTGAGCCGATATAATCATCTCCACTCTGGACCAACAGCGAACCAATCCTCCACTTCTTCAAAGATTGTCCCGCCTCTCTAAGCGTGGCGTCTAAAGAAATGGCTCGAACCGTATGGGCCATAAAATCAGCGACGCTCGGCCCTGAAGCTTTCCGTTTCTTCGCTTCTTTGGCTAATGAAGCTCGACGAGATTCCAAATCGGCAATCGCACTTTCGAGGACACGATGTCGTTGTCGAATCGTTTCTCGCTGCGACTGCGAATTTGTGCCTTCGGGAGCTTCATCTGTCAAATTCAATAGGCCCGCCGCTTCACCAAGTTCGGCATATTCGTACGTATCCAACAGGGGTGAGGAACTCCCGAACACTTCAGACAGGATGTCTTCTGTCACGGCATCAAATTCGTTGAGGATGTCTGCCGATGGTTCCTTCATAAGGTGTTTTTTTAACGCATCCATTTGCTGTCGGAGCCGGGAGATATCCTGATCTAACGACTGAGCCCGATCTGGTTTTGTTACCGCTTGGGATGTCATAAAGCCTCCTCTGCTAGAGAGATAAAAGGAGTTTGATCCTACCGGACCTCTCAAAGGTAGGCAACCTTACCCATGAAAAAAACGAACTGGATAGACACCAGTACTATGCCTCATGAACCCCCGATTAGAGAAAATGAATAAATTCGAGGACGAGTTAGGTTTCCAATAAACCAGAAAGGAGGGTAGCGAGGCCTAAAAAGCTGAAAAATCCGACAATATCGGTGATAGTTGTCAGAACAATAGACGACGATTGAGCGGGGTCCTGTTTCATGGCCTTTAAGGCAAGGGGGATAACCGCTCCGGATAATCCAGCAATAACCATTGAAAACACCATCGACAGACCAATGATAACGGTTAACCCCAAGGAATGACTCCAGAGCGCAACCGCAAGACATGCGGTTGCAGAAATTGCTAACCCATTCAGGAAGGCTACATAGACTTCCTTCCCACTAACACGCAACCATTGAGAAGGTCGAATATCCCGCAATGCCAACCCTCGAATGACCACTGCTAACGATTGCGCCCCAGTATTCCCGGATTGCCCAGCCACCACAGGAAGTAAAATAGCCAAGGCGGTAAATTTGGCAATCGTGTCTTCAAACATTCCTACGACAAAGGCCGCGAGAAAGGCCGTAAGCAAATTTAACTCAAGCCAGGGCAATCGTTTTCGAACAGAGAACCAAACGGGCGAAAGGGCTCGCTCGTCTTTGTTCGCCCCGACCATCGTGAGCAAGTCGGCACTGGCATCTTCCTGGCTCGCTATAATAATGTCTTCGTTCCGAATAACCCCTAACAGGCGATTGTCCAAATCGACCACAGGAATCGTAAAAAAGTGTCGCTCGCCAAATAGCTCGACAATCTCTTCTCGAGACTCTAAGGGGTGAATAGTGGGCAAATCGCGACTCATCACCGCTTGCAATTTTTCTTCGGGATCAACGAGCAACAAATCTCGCACCGAAAACTTTCCGACAAGTTTTTGATGACGATCAATAACATACACATCATGGACATCCTTTTGCGCACGTGACCGAACATGCAACATGGCCTCCCGAACGGTCACTTCTTCTTGCAACACAAAAAATTTCGGATCCATGAGACTACCAACCGATTCGGCTGGATAGGTCATATAGGACCGAATTTCCTGAGCATAGCGATCCGGCACACGAAACAAAATGGCCCGCTGAAGATCTTCATCTAATCGCTGAAACAATGCCGCCGCAAGTGACGGAGACAGATGGGGAATGACTAGCTTCAACAAATCCGTGGGCATCAATGCCAGCACGTCAGCAGCAATGGGAGGAGTGATACTCGAGAGAAGGTTGGCCGCGTTTTTTCCACTTGTTCCTTGTAGCACTCGAAGAATATCTGCAGGCGGATAGGAATCAAAGATTCGAGCGGCTTCCTGATGATGCTTGACAAAAAAGGCTTCATTGAGAATATGCGCCCCACTTCGTCCCGTGGTCATAATGTCAACGACTCGCTCGCTCATGAAATATTCTTCCGTTCATGTAACGTCTGCGCAACATCCGTCATCAAGCGGATCCCCGTGATCGAATAGGCTTCCCATAATTGCATGAGCGAATCACTCACCGACCCTAAAGGCGCTTTCCCTTCCACATCTTTCTCAATCCGACGCAACATGCGATACCGCAAGGCCCCAAAAAATGTGCCCCAGCGATCCACCACAGGTAACGTGTGAAACCGGCTCCACTCCGGGTGCTTGATAATCTCTTCGAGGTTGGCTTCAGCCGACAAGGTGGTGATTTGATTTTCCATTAAGGTCCCCACCGAATGCGCGGTCGTATCAACGAGCAATTGTCTCAGTGTCACCACGCCTTCCATTTTCCCATCTCGATCAATCACATAAATATAGTACATGGCTTTCTGCCCATACGTACGGATACGAGAGATGGCTTCATCGATCAGAATATCCGGGGGCAACGTAAAGACCTGTGGGTCGGCTAAACTCCCAGCCGTATTTGGAGAATACCGCAAAGCCCGCCGAAGGGTTGAGCCCATGGAGTTATCTAAACGCTCCAAAAGTTCATGACGAGTGGCGTCGTCAAATTGCCGCAGGACACCAATGGCTGACGTGGCATTCATGGCACTGACGACATCCGCACGTAACCATTGAGGCAATTCTCCAAGAATTTTCGCGGTCGACACCGGCAAACAAAATTCTAAAACATTGGCAATCTCCTCGCCGGAGAGCGCTTCTAAAAGTAGGCCGGCTTCCATCGAGCCCATCGACTCAAGATGTCTCGCTGATTCCACTGGATGGGATTGAAAATATCCAAGCAGGAGATGATGTTCGAGTTCCATAACTACGGCTCTGGATGGGCAATGATTGCAGTGGAATCCGAAAACTGGGAAGCTGGAATAATGACCCGCCCCTCTCTGGTTTCTAGCACCACGGAAATTGGAGTCACAGCCACAACGGTGCCCTGCGTCTCTCCAACCTTCACCGTCATGCCGACTCGAACGACTGACCCCAAATAATGTGCAGCAATCAAATTGGCAACCGCGTTGCGAGAACCTAAGCCAAAGGACAATGCCGCCCCACCAATGAGCCCCGCCATCAAAATCACAATAGTATTATTCAATAAATCAGTATCAATGCCTAGAGCATCAATCGCCGTCACCACAATCAAGAGCACCACCGCGACATATACCGCCTGAGCCACCATCGTCCCATGCGTCATTCCCGCTGAGCTGCATGCCATGGTAATCAGTTCTCGGACAAAATTAGCTGCAATCAATCCGAGAACCAGAACCAAAATCGCAATCCAAATTTTAGGAATATAATTGGCAATCCCCGTCAACGCATCTGACACCATCGTCAAGCCCAAGGTATCTGAAGCCTTAATGAGGAACACCAAAAAGATCACCCAAAACCCAATCCTGCCAAGGATTTCGGAAGTTTTTTGCTTGGTGCCAGACCGTTCTAACAATGTTTGAACAGCCGTGCGACTCAGCAGCCGATCAAAACCCACAATCTGCAACAATCGTATCGTGACAATAGACACGACTCGGGCCAATAGATAGCCAAACCCCAACAATATGATGGCCAAAATGATGGCAGGCAAAAAAGCCAAAATTTGGCTGAAGCTCTCAGTCATCACGTCCATCAACCCTTCCCACCATCCAGACACCGTTAAGTCTTTTTTATTCATGACACCACACGCCCTCGAAGTAAATAACTCCGAGCCATACCTTCCTGATCGCCTCTTGCACTGATTATATAAAGTCCACGTCCCATCATAGTCCCCTCTGGATCAAGCCGCAACAGACACATGACATCCGCCATTATTTTTTCGTGAGACGGGTCGATACAGAAATTCGACGACGTCCACGCTCAAGAAAGAGCCCCTGAGAAAAATCACAAAGGACTGGATCTTTCAGCCACCCCTTAAGTTCTCTCTTCAGCTTGCGGCGCCAAGAGGGATACGTCGAGTCGGAAGCCCCAGGTAAGTTTGGTGTATCAACCTCACCTAACAAATCTTCAAGCTGCAGCATGAGTAATCGCGAAGGCGTTCGTGCTAAAAACTGATAGATCTTTTTCACATCATCCAAGGAAAGCATGGCCGGCATCTCCTCAGACAAATCAAACCCTGCTTGACAGATGGCTTCCCATAATTGACGACGATCGGCTTCTCGAGCTTGGATATCGCGAATCCTGTCCTCAGGCAGAGGATAAAGGCTCGCCTGTTCCTTGGTTGTAATATCTCGTCCTACCCAGAATCCCTTTAGCGTGGGGAGGTCGTGTGTCGTCGCCGCAACAAGCGCTTGTGTGGGAAACTGCTGCGGCGCATGAAACGCGCCTTCCTTGTCGCGTTCGAACAATAGCAGCCGATACGACAGAAGGCCCGCATACTCCAACCTAGCACGAATGGCGGGGGTCACCGTTCCTAAATCTTCGCCGACGACCATCACCTTGTATCGGACACTTTCCAGCGCTAACACAGCTAGCATTTCCTCAACATAGGTTTTGACATACAGTCCATCCTGGCCACTTCCGCCAAACGGAATCAAAAACATCCGAAACAATCCGAGTGCATGATCAATACGTAAGACTCCACCATGTTGCATATTCTGTCGTAAGGTTTGGCGAAAAAATTCGTAGCGCTGTTGACGAAGCTTACGTGGGTTGGGAGCCAAGAGACCCCAGTTTTGGCCTTGCGAATTAAACGAATCTGGAGGAGCACCCATCGTGGCATCTTTGGCCAATTGGGCTTGAAACCCCCAAGCATCAGCCCCATCAGGATGAATGCCCACCGGCAAATCATGGTACAGCCCTAAACGTAACGCGGCCTTCTCGCCCACATGATCCAATTGCGTCAACTGCAACTCACAGAGCCACTGCACATAATAGAAATATTGAATGCGATCGGCATGATGTTGTTGAAATTGGGTCACCGCCAGAGACTGTGGGTCGTGATAGCCAGAAGGCCATTGCCGCCAGACGACACCTTCGAAAAATTCACTGAGAGCTTGAAAAACACAAAACCGTGTTAAGTAATCAGGGCTCTGATCGACAAATTGAATGAATGCTCGACCACGGGCTGTCCATGGCTGAAAATGCTGGCGTTTGAAGACTCGAAACAGATCTTCAAGGACAGACAACTTAAGTGTCTCAACACCGTCATAGTCTACGAACTCACTAGCCCGCAACCTCTGCAAGGTCGCCTGAAAGGTTTTCGTCCGAAACATTCGTTGGAGTTTGGGCGACGACCGAAACTCAGCCACCTGCTCAATAGCCAAATATAATGGATTCCAACACAATCGACTCGACGGCGAGTAGGGACTTCGAAGACCAGTCGTCGAGCTATGCAAGGGCTGCAGTCCAATGGTTGAAGCGTTCCAGGTTTTCCCTGCAGTTTTCATGATGCGTTCCAAATCACGAAAATCGCCCATCCCCCAATTGTCCCGAGAACGGATGCCATACAACTGCACCCCGATGCCCCATTCCCTCTTTGAAGACTTCGGAAGATAACATCGCTGCGGTGCCGCAATAATCAGACTTTGTGCCTCTACACCATGAGAGCCCAATCTCAGAGTGAACGTCCCTTCGTAATATCCCAACCGAAGGAGACCAGGCAGACAGACCTGCAGACGCACATAGCGAGTTCCTTGGAGCACTATCTCTTCAAGAAAAGGACACGCAGCACCATTGACACTATATGATCGAACCTTCCCTTCTTCATCTTTCAAACGACATTCGAGAACTACTCCCGTGAGAGACGCCTCTGCCAGCGGAAACGCGATAGGAAATTTCAATGGTGTTCCTTCTTCAGGATAATGCAGCAACACCGGTTCAATCACATCGGTCCATCGTTCTTCCTGAATTCGCTCCCATGCGTGTTGAATATCTGACTCTGTTTGCACATCAAGGCCCAAAGACTGCAAAATGCAATACAGCGAATCATCAGTAGCCTGGTGAACATGCTGTCGCCCATCCACATACTCACATTCCACACCTACCAATTCCGCCAAAGCCCGCAATCCGGGGCATGGTGAAAACATCGATGTCGTATCAACTGGCCTAGAACGGGCTACCTTCATCTCTGCGACTCTCTCCTTCACTGCTTTGGCTATTTTCACTTTGGATGGGGGGAGAAGCATTTACTCGAAATAGCTAATAAAACCTAGAATTTGCGAGCAGTTACTCTCTTTTTTGATAACATAGTCAACACGCTAGGGCAAGAAAAAACCCTTACACACTTTTCAGAAAAATTTATTGCCCCCCTAGCACGCAAAACTTCAAACGCGATCATTCATGACTGGTACTTTCTGGCCTCCAGCCATCCTCAATTTCACTCCTTATGGAGAAGGTGCGCCTGTCACCACCAGCCTGATGCTCGCACTAGTCCCAATTGGTCATTGGTAAAATTTCCCTTTCCGGTTTACAATGAAGGGCTATCAAAAAAAGGGTGAAATTTCAAAGAAGAATTTAGGAAAAGGCAAAAGCCCCCAAGAAATTCAACTTATTACTTCATCATACAAAAGGAGGCACTATGGATTCAGATACACGAGTCATACTTTGCGGAGGATTAGCCTTGATGACGGGCATTTTACTAGGAACGGGCTTAGGACTTTTAATGGCACCTCAAACAGGCAGGAGAACACGCCGCCAAATCAAAAACTACCTCCACGATGCCACAGACCGAATGAATGATATGGCAGGAGAGACCAAGGACCGCATGAATGATATGGCGGGAGAAACCAAGAACCGCATGAACGATTTCATGGATAAAGGCAAACGCTACGTCGAAGACCGAATTTAATCCCGCCCCACTCCATAGTGCTAATTACTTGGGCCAACGCAATGATCATTGCGTTGGCTCACAAAACATAACGTGTCAGACTCAAAAATCATTCAATGCGTCTCACTAAGCATTAGAAGACTCTCCATCAATCAATAGTAGCCTCTAAATCCATATCGCAACAGAAAGAGATGATCCCGTCATCTAATTCCGAAGGCACCAGATTTGGCAATAAAACGGGCTTCTATTATTTTTCCTTCATATCCCGCCGGGTTCAAAAGCACCTTTTTGTCGGTGATAACTAGGTAATCGATGTAATCGAATCCTGATGTCACATATCCTAGCTCCTGTACTAGTGGAGGTTGCTCTTGAATGTCCACCAATACAGAGAAATGGCTTTCACAACTCACAATAAAATAAGCAGATTCGCTCTTCCCGGGTGTAAGTTCCTTAAAAGTTAATGTTTGATCGCAGACTTTAACTTGAGCTCGAACAATGGGCCTCGACGATTGATTCACTAACCATAATCCCCCCTTCCACTCTGTACACCCTGCAAGAGAAATAGCCAAAATGAAGAAAACGAACCAACGCCGCCGTTGCCGTTTTTGCTGAAAGGGGGGGGCATTATTCCTACGGTCAAAGGCCGCATGAGTTTTTAGATCATACGAAATTCTAAGTAAAATTCCGACGCCTTCTGTTCGGCCCTAGGGAGGGACGTTCTTCTCAGCTTGCGGGCATTGTCTGAGCGCAGCGAGTTTGTCCGCACTTTATCTTGCGTCCATCCCACAAAATGAGGCCGAACTGGGCGTCAATGGTTTTGTCTTGTATGGACGCTCCCGAGAATGCAAGGATTTTTGAACGAATACAGCGAGTCAGGATTGCCGTCATGTATCCGGCCTGTTTGCGCGGTCTCGTGACCGCTGGCCTTGATGGAATCCGCCTC
>JAJDBR010000089.1 GCA_029261275.1 Nitrospirales bacterium | reverse complement strand
TTCTCGAGCAAAAGCATTGATCCAAACCTGAGCGGCCTCTTTATTGATAGCCTCAATGTATCTTCCGACTTCCTTATCCGAAAAGTGTTTCATGGCATGATTCCCAGGTTTTGTGCTGAGCCCGTACGAATTTTTTAGTTTACAAGCTTAATAACCGTAAAGCATACTACTTAACTTATTGTGATGCAATGTATTGTATTTGTTAAATTAAATGTTTTTTTGGTTGCCATAAAGAAGTTGTTTTAATATGTAAATTGACTATCAAAATGAGCAATGTTATGATTCAAACAAGTTAGGTGTGCATACAAATAGACAAATACTAACCAGAATATTCAATGGGGCGCATTATTCATTCAAGGAGGTATTCGATGAACCTTTTCAAATCTACCTCACAGCACCAAATAAATGTTGATTTAAGTGTTCATTCATTAGTTCAAGGAAAGAAATGGGTTCTGGGCGCCATTTTGATAGCGTTTTCTTGCTTCGCATATTCTCCAGTATGGGCAGGGGATTATGCGTATACTAAGGTTTCTGTGGGCTCCATTCACTTGACTGGCTTATCAATAAACATCAGTCCTGGTGGATTGTATTTTGGAATAGGAGGGCCTTTTTACGGCCCATCATACGGACATTCCTATGGGCGGTTTGCTCCTCGTCCTTACTGGAAACATTCAAGGCACCATCACCGGAGACACCATCATTATGGCAAATCTCACCGACATAATCATGGCCATGGGTGGAAGAACGATCGGCATCGAGGAAAGGGTGGGCAAGGAGGTCGTCGAGGAAATGGCGGTCGTCGAGGAGGGCGCCGATAAAAGGTATTGAGCCCTTATAGTCAATAAATTAGTGGTTCAACAAGATCCTGGGCACTAGACCCGTGAAGAGCTTGCTCCTCACGGGTTTTCTGTTTGTAAAGCAATAGCTTTTGGCCATTGGGATGGCAAATTTTCTACTTAGGACTTTTTTTCATCTTTGAAGACGGGGTGCGAAGGTTAGGAGGAATTTTGGATTGATCATCCCATTCATCTTTCATCGGCGGAACCGCCTTGGCCTTTTGGCGACGGTGAATTTGCGTCTGGATTCGTGGTTTGGTTGTGCCAGGGACTTCAAGAGATTTTGGGCGTTTGTCAGGCTGGGTCATGAGAAAAATTAGGATAGGGACAGTCATGGGGAACGAAACATCTAGGATTTTTGTTATCATACTAAAGGTATTTGACTCCAGATGAAACAGTAGGAAATTTCCGAGAGAGTAGGTGGTTTACTTGCTTTCTATAAATAATGATGCCAACAAATTGTACAATACTTGATGGGACTTGAAAAAACGTGAAGGGGAGTACTAAAATAGCACTCTATTTTTCTAAGTCATCATGATGCGCGCACTTCGATCTTCCTATCTTGCCTCCTGTTTAGTCGTCCTGCTCCTCTTGCTTGGCGGCGTCCTTTCGGCACAAGCCGTGGGTCATGCTTCCCAGCATACACACCATCACCACTCAGGCACGCACGCAACTACACTCTGTAGTTGGTATTGTGCGGCTGGCCAGGTTCACAGTGGTGAGCTGTTCGCAGTGGCTGCGCCAATTATATTCTTCCTTGGAATGGAATATATGTGGCCGACATCTGCCACTTTTTCATTCCTTATTCCTGCTCCTTCCCGTGCCCCCCCTTCTGTATAGACAGAAGCATTCATCTTTTCTTTAACAGCTCGGAATCCAAACGCTCATAAGCAGCATTACGTTGCTTTGAGGAAGTTTTTCTTCAGAGGTTCTTTTATAGCCTCTTAAAGGGTTTTGTTGTGAGAATGACAAGAATGAATGAATTGAAATCATATGTCTTTATATTTTTGTATATGTGAATCGGTAATTTTATTTTGAGGAGTACTCTTAATATATGGATACTGGAAATGTGGAATGGAAAACTGGAATTCGAAATATTTGCTTTGGAGTATTGGTGTGTGGGGTTTTTCTAGGAGTCGGAGCGAAAACGGTCGAGGGTGCGTTACTAGAAGGGCTGCTGGATGGTTTTGAGGAAACATTGGGCGAGAGTGCAGAGGCAAAAGGTGAACGACTGATTATTGGGAATTTCTACCAGGCTGAAAGACCAGATTCTCATGGTCCGATCGGGGTTATGGGAGACCACACCCATAACAAAGGCGAGTTCATGTTTAGCTATCGGTATATGCGTATGTTTATGGATAAAAACCGTGACGGAACCGATAACGTGTCAGACAATGAGGTTCTTCAAGATTTTGTCGTAACTCCAACAGAGATGACCACTCAAATGCATATGTTTGGTGCGATGTATGGATTGAATGACACTGTTACTCTGATGGCCATGTTTCCTTACGTCATGAAATCGATGGAACATAAAAATAGGGCAGGGGTGAAGTTTAAGACAAATGCCAGTGGGATTGGGGATATAAAGCTAGCGTCCCTATGGCGGCTCTATGCGTTTGAGATGCCTAGTATCGGTGCCCATCGATTTCATTTGCAAACGGGGATGTCTTTGCCCTCAGGCGATATTAAACCTCGGGATAATACTCCGTTGGGGAACAATTCGTTGTTGCCATATCCGATGCGATTGGGCTCTGGCACCGTTGATATGTTGCCCGGCCTGACGTATACAGGGGTCAAGCATGATGTTTCGTGGGGGTTCCAAGCCAAAGGGAGGATCCCCCTTGGATATAATCAACAAGGCTACCAAGAGGGGAAGCGGTATGATTTAAACAGCTGGGGGGCGTATCGTTGGGCAGATTGGATCAGTACCTCAGCCCGGTTCAATTGGAAACAATGGTTTAATATCAAGCGGGAGGACGGGCAACTTCCAACGACAATTGGACCGGCAAATACCCCTATTGTTCCAACTGCCGAAACCGACCTTCGGGGAGGCAAACGGTTGGATCTTTTGGGTGGGATCAATATTCTGTTCCCCGATTTCAAGGGCCTTGAAAATCATTTAAATGTTGAAGCGGGTGCTCCTATTTATCAAGATCTGGATGGCCCACAATTAAAGCAAAGCTATTCCTTCTGGGTTGGATGGCAAATCATATTGTAAACAGAACTATCTTCTCAGGCTCATGGGTAACATAAGACAAAAGGAGAGGGGACATGGAGAATAAATTCCGATGGTTGTCGGGAATAGTAGTCCTTACCATCATTACCGGAACGAGCATGACCCATGCTTATGAGGTGGGAGAAGTTCGGGATGGTGGGACCATTTCGGGGCAGGTCACTTTTTTGGGTTCCCCACCTGAGGCGGTTCATTTTAACGTAGACAAGAACCCGGAAATTTGTGGCCAAGAACGAAGTCTGATGAAAGTTGACGTTCGGAACGGTTTCCTAACAGGAGCCGTTGTGGTTCTAGAGGGAGTAGAAAAAGGGAAGCCCTTCCTTCCTCAAGCATGGACCGGAACGGCCCCAGGGGAAGGGGATTTTCAACACCGTGGGGGGAATTCCTTGGGCCTGCGAGTTAATACCAAAGGCTGCAATTTTGGTCCCTTTACGGGTGTTGTGGCCGCGGATCAGCCCATCCAATTTGGGAATCAGGATTCGATCAAACATATTCTACATACTTTTGTGGCAAAGGGTCGCAGGGGAAGTGTTCTGCGCACCATTCATAATCGAGACATTCATCCGGATCATGAAATGCACCTGACCGTGAGTTCTGGAAAACTCCAAGACAGTCGGATGGTGCGATTGGCCTGTAATCGTCACGACTTCATGGAAAATTGGCTCTATGTCGTGAAGCATCCCTATTTCGCCATTACTGATGAGGAGGGACAATTTGTCATCGACAATATTCCCCAAGGCCACTACACCCTTCGTGCCTGGCATCCCTTGCTTGGGCTGCAAGAACAGGAGGTGCAGGTAGCGCCGGGAATGGCCATGGGAAAAAACTTTGGATTTTCTGAGTAAAGAACCCCTTGGGGAATTTAGGGAGCCGGGTTTTTATTATTCAAAAATGAATGGGGCATGGTTCAGGCGCATTTGCGAAACACTGTTGACTGTCTCAGTGTTGAGGAGGGATCCATAGGGGGCCGGGGCCGGCTGGTTCTTGTAGATCACTATTATCATAGGGTTCTTCGTTCCCCGTGACGCCATCTTCATAGGAATCCTTAAACATCTCGCCGAATTCCTGTTCGAATTTTCCATTGCCATTCAAATCAATCCAATAGAAGACTGGGTCACCCATGGTCAAGACCACGGGTGTACCAAATTCATCCAACCAGACTTTGTAGGTGCGACGGGCAGTCATGAAGTTGACGGATCCTGACCCAGTTAAATCGAACTCTCTAAAAAACATATCATTGCGCCAATCGTAATAGGCCTTTACTTCTCGATCATCAAATTCGTCTGGTTCAATGGGGAGTTTGGGCCGTTGTTGGATTGCAGAAAACGGATGAGAATTCATCGCCACGCGGCGAATTTGAGTGGTAAGATGGGGAGGAATCCCCGAAATACTAGGTTTCCCCCTAGTTAGAGTAAAAAAGTATGTCTTGCCTTCAATAGGGGGCAGATAAAGCAACAAAAATATGGCCAGAATTGGGAACCACATTATTGTCGAAATTTTCCCAGTTGCTCTGCACAATACATAGTCAAAATTGTATGACTTTCAAAGGTTACATCGCAAATTCATAACCCGGAGAATGAATGGATTTATGAAAACGGTTGGTGTTTCATGCGCTCTCCCTATTACGGATCCTAATTCGTTGAAGGATTTTGAGCTTCCCAAGCCCTACCCACAGGATGGGGATCTTGTGGTGCGCGTAGAGGCGGTGTCCGTCAATCCAGTCGATATCAAAATTCGTTCCTCCCTTTCTATTGATCCGCAAAAAGGGCCTCCACGAGTGTTAGGTTGGGATGTGGCTGGGGTGGTGGAGTCGGTGGGATCACAGGTGAGGCTCTTTCAAGTAGGGGATGAAGTCTATTATTCAGGGAGTCTTATTTGTCCAGGTGCCAATAGTGAGTATCATTTGGTGGATGAACGTCTTGTCGCGGCAAAACCCGCTTCCTTCAATATGGCACAGGCAGCCGCGCTGCCGCTTACGGCCATCACCGCTTATGAAGCTCTGTTTGCTCGGTTAAGTATTTCGAAACATGGTGAATCCGAGGGGAAAGCCATTCTCATTATTGGCGGAGCCGGTGGGGTAGGGTCTTTGGCCATCCAACTCGCCAAAATTGCGAAGCTTCACGTTGTGGCAACGGCTTCCCGTTCAGAGTCTCAAGCCTGGTGTCGAAAGATGGGGGCGGATGATGTCATTGATCATACCAAGTCGATTCCTGCACAACTCCAACAATTGGGCCGGCCCATGGTGGAGTATATTCTGAATACCTCGCATACCGCCCAATATTGGCAGGC
>JAJDBR010000088.1 GCA_029261275.1 Nitrospirales bacterium | reverse complement strand
AGAATGTTTCACCGTTTCCAACATCTCATGCTGATCACTGTCTAATCCCGTGCCCAGGAGTAAGTCGGTCATGCCAATGACCCCATTCAAGGGGGTGCGGATTTCATGGCTCATTGTGGCCAAAAATTCGCTTTTGGATCGTGCCGCTGCGAGGGCTTGATCTCGGGTGATGACGAGTTCTTTGTTTTTATGCTCAAGATCCTGAGCGTTTTTTTGTATTTGTTCCTCAGCCGCTTTGCGTTCAGTAATGTCGACAATCGAAGATAGAATAAAGCGCCCTTCCGTCGTTTCAATTGGGTTTAGTCCCACCTCAATGGGAATTTCCCGACCATCTTTATGCATTCCCCACAATTCGCGGCCTTTCCCCATAACGGAGTGGGGATTTGCCGTGCTTGTGTATTCGGATCGATGATGAGGGTGATCTTTTCTGAAGCGTGCGGGAATCAACAATTCAATCGGTTGGCCAATCAGTTCGGTTCGTGAAAATCCGAATAACGATTCAGTGAGCTGATTGACTAGGACAATCCTCCCGGATTTGTCTATCATGATCATGCCATTGGGAGTCGTTTCCACGACCAAACGAAATCGTTCTTCCTCCAACTTTCGCGCTGTAATATCCACTACCGATGCCAAGACAAAGGTTCCCTCCTCTGTCTTAAGCGGATTCAAGCCGATTTCAATAGGAACTTCCGAGCCATTCTTATGAAGGCCAAAGAGGTCGCGACCTCCTCCCATTCTCCGTGGATGAGGGTTGGAGAAAAATTGAGATCGGTGTTCGGGATGGCGAGTCTTGAAACGATCGGGGACCAATTGTTCGATAGATGCCCCTATCAATTCCCCGGGTTCGTATCCAAACAATTGGGAAATGGCCTGGTTGGTTAAGACGATTTGGCCCTGTGAATCAATCATGATCATCCCGCTTGGTGCGCTTTCCACGGCTTGCCGGAACCGTTCTTCGGCCCGCTTCCGTTCAGTCATGTCTCGACACGAACATACAAGCCCAGCGGATTTTTTATCCTTTTGGAGGAGGAGGGACAGGGAAATTTCAACAGGGAAACTCGTTCCGTTCTTTCGAAGGCCAATAAGTTCCCCTTGCCATTCCCCCAAATCTCGAAGATGAGAAAGACAATGGCTATCGATGAACGCTACCTGATCTTTTGAATAGAGCATTTTCCAAGATTGACCCAAAAGCTCATCGACGGTATAGCCATACATGGCTGCGTGAGCACGATTGATATACGTATATCTTCCATTTTGATCAAGTAAGGCTACACCTTCAACACTTTGATCAATCGCACTTTGAAGGTGGGCACGATTTTCCTGTTCACTCTTTTGAATGGTAATGTCCCAATTCACCCCGATCATACGAAGGGGTTGGCCTTGGGAATCCCGTTGTACCAATCCATAAGCTGCAACTACATGGATGGATTTATCAGGCCACACCACCCGAAATTCGGTATTGAATTCTTCTGTGCCGTCAAGGGCCCGTTGAAGGCTTTGTTCGGCCTGACTCCGATCGTTCGGATGCAGTCCCTGAGTCCAAGCCTCATAGGCGCCAGAAAATTGGTCAGGGCAAAGGCCGTATAATTCCAACATTCTTTGATCCCATGTGAGATTATTGCAGGAGATGTCCCAATCCCAAATGCCGATTTTCGCGGAAGCGGTAGCCAGAACGAGACGTTCGGAAAGAAGCTGTAGTTCTCTTTCGTGTTCTTGGGATTCAGTAATATCTTGGATGGAACCGGCCATACGCGTGGGGCAGCCTGATTCGTTCCGTATGGCGCTTCCTTTGGCACGGAACCATCGGTAAACTCCGGCCTTGGTACGAAGTCGGTATTTAATATCAAAGGGGTGATGTTGCTCCAAATGGTTTTGAACAGCGGCAACTGTACCTTCCAAGTCATCGGGGTGGAGGAGTGATTTGAACGATGAAAGGCTTGGTGATATTTCCCCTACGGTATATCCTAGTAATTCGTAAAAACGGGGAGACCACCATTCTTCGTCTTGTGTGACGTCCATCCAATCCCAAATTCCATCATGTGTCCCATTGATCGCCAGGTCTAAGCGCGTTTCACTTTCCTGTAATGCCCTCTCAGATTCTTTCCGTTCAGCCATTTCGGCTTGGGCCTGCTTCCGGAGCCGTTGGGATTCAGCGACTTGCCGATGCAGATCAGAGATGTCTTGGATAATGACCAATGCCTGCCATGCCTGGGTGGGTTCGTCCCATATGGCTTTGGCAACGGTTTGCTGGATTCGTGGCTGCCCGCTTTGGAGAAAACAGGGAAGAAATTGTGGATGAAATTGCGAAGCGAAGGTGGCTGGGGCCCCACCTTCAAATAGAGGTTCAAAACGTGATGTATATTTGGGAGTGCCTAGATGAGGGAAATGGTTTTCAAGGGAAGTTCCTACGATGGTGGATTTGAGAATGTTCGTCCAGTCCTCTAGACAATGGTTCCAAAAAACGACGATTCCATCCCAACGAACGATGAACATACCTTGGGGAAGATGATCAAGGATTTCGAGATTGAGGGGCGAATCAAGTGGAGACATGAGGTGCAGTGGATGAATGCACGTATTCGTTAACCGCGTTAACTAGAAGTCCCAAGTCAGGTATACCGAACATCAGCATAATATCCCCAGTCAAATCATACTCTTCAATGGTAAATTGCGTTTGCGCCAAAAGAATAATTTCTGAAGAATCTGACGGTGTAGGCTGCACTAATCCCTGTATCGAAGTTTCTTGATAAAACGGCACGGAATACATGATTCGATGATTGAGAATGTTGGCCAAGGAGCCCATGACGCCGTTGAGCACAATATTCCCTATTTCGGTGAGTGTGGCTTCCCGTAGGGAGTCCATGGTGTCAGGATCTTCTGATTCTCCGGTTAAGGCGATGACCAAGGCTTTTGCGCTCTCGGTTGGGAAGAGGAGGCACGAGGATCCCGAAAACGTTCCTTTAAAAGGTAATTGGACAGAGGATAATGTGGTGTCCTTCATTTTCTGAACTTCTTGAGAAAGCTCCTCCATTTTCCCCAGTTGGAGAAAGGGGATATGTAATCGAATGGGTTTTTCCAACATTTGGTTGAGAGAGCCAGCTGCTCGCCCCACCCCGATGTTCAGTAGTTCTTGTAACGCATCTAGTTGCTCAGGATTTATATGCATGGAACCTCCGTGGTTTTGAGCCTAGGGAGAATTTCTTGTATCGCTTTCTGTAATGGGGCATGTTTGATCGGCTTGTTCAACAAGATTGTGGCACCAAGTTCGAGGCATCGGGTTTTCAGCCATTCCGGTATATTGGCTGGGAGCATGATGATGGGCAAGGTGATGTTTCCGGCTTGTAAGGTTTCGAGTGTTTGGAATCCATCCATGACCGGAAGGAGGTTGTCCAAGAGCATACAATCTGGCGGATTAGCTTCGATTTTTTCTAGCGCCTCTTGACCATTTCCGGCGGTGTCTACCTCGTGTCCGAGTGTCTGGAGGATTCCCGATAGGATAATGCGTTGGGTTGAAGGGTCATCAGTAATCAGTATTCGGCTCATCAGGGTTACACGGCACTTTCTTTGTTGTCAGGTGGGAATACAGAAAGAGGGTTTTTGGCATACTTGAATGTCTAGTCTTTTGTCGCAATCTCCATTTCCCCGAAGACCATTTTGTGAGGCCTCAACCTGCGTGGGACTAACGGACATGGGCCTCTGTTGCCACGGAGGTAGAGAAAATGGTTTCAAGGGCTTGTCGCAATTGGTCTTGTTTGACCGGTTTATTTAAGAACGCCTTGGCACCGAGTTCGAGACATCGGTCCTTCAACCAATCCTGTACATCGGCGGTTAGAACAATGACTGGTAGTTTCACGCCTTGAGATTCCAATTGTTCGAGAACTTGGACTCCATCCATGATGGGCATGAGCATGTCTAGGAGTAGGCAGTCGGGAGGATTTGCTTGAATTTTTTCAAGGGCTTCTTGGCCGTTGCAGGCTGTATCCACTTCATGCCCGGCATCGGTGACAATGGCCGCAAGCGTTCTTCTCTGGAGTAAAGAATCATCAGTAATTAATACACGACTCATGGATTAGCCTCTCCTTATGAAAACATGGGCTTGATGGATAATGGGAGATTCAATCCGCATGCGATGGTACATTTTCCCTCGCGGATGATCTCGAGCCACTCTTGATAGGTGTATTCGGCTATCTGTGAGGCGATCTTTACGGAATAAAGAGGGAATGAAAAAAGGCGGTAAGCGTTAGGGGTGAGGAGAGAGATGGGGAGCTGCTGGGAGATTGGGGTGAGTTAATTTGATGATTGTCTGAAGCGAACCGAAGCCCAAGTTCAAGTTTTGACAGACGAGGTATTGTCGGTCGAAGCGGTTGGTGGTGCGCATCATTTTTCGAATGGCCGAGAGATTGGTTAACCGCCACATGGGGAGATGGAAAACAGACAGTGGATAATCCGTCCCAAAAATCAAGCGATCAAAAATTTCAGGATGATGTCGAAGTTTGAGCAACATGCCCAGTCGGTTCGGAAGCGTGAGGGCCGAGATATCTGCATAGAAATTCGGGTAATAATTCACAAACTCTAATAACGTAGGATAAAACTTTTCATACATCATGAGTCCGTAACTACAGGCGTGGGCTGCGATCACGGTGGCACCCGCTTCTAAGGCAGTACGAAGTCGGTTGGGATCGCCCACGGATTGGTCTTTTCCCATCAGGCTGAATTCATATCCCACATGACTGAGTAGTGGGAGGCCCAGCTTGGCGAGTTCTCGATAGAATTTTTGATAACGAGATTGACTGGGGTCAAATTGCTGAGAATTGGGCAGAACTTTTACTAGGACAGCGCCGGCTTCTGCGCAGCGGTGAAGCTCTTCAATGGCGTCTATCCGTTGAGGGTTGATCGACACTCCAGCGAGAAATTCGTTGGGATATTCTTTGGCTTGCTGGAGCACATAATCGTTGCTAATGAGAAATTCGGTAGCTTGGTGGTTAATGCGACCCTCGTAGGTGTAGACCCCATCCATTCCGAGCAGAACACCTTGTTGAACATGGCGTGATGCGCGTAATTCTCCCAACAGATCTTGGATATATTTTCGATTAGCCGCGCCCGGGTCTGATGGAGAAAGCTGATGTTTCCACAATAAGAAGCGGAAGAGAGGACTCTTGAGCATAGAAGAAGAAATCAGGCAGCCATTGTTTCCCTCGGGCAGTGCGGCCAAGTGGACATGGCAATCGATTAAGGATTTTTTAGGGGCATCGATTATGGGCATGGTGTGAAAGTGCTCTATTTTAGAATATGGCGTTATTCATGTTATTTCGATCATGGCGTTTTTGTAACATGTTCAAGGGCGATGCATTTGAGAGCACGTAAGTCCAACTTGCCGGTACCGAGGACGGGGAGTTGGTCGACCTTGATGAAGTTGTCGCGTCGTGGAATGAAAAGATTCGGGAGTCCATCTGACGTCACTGTATCAAGTATTTCTGGAATCATGGATTCTTCCAATGTATGCAACACGATTAGTTGTTCTCCTTTGCGTTCATCGGGAATCGCTGTGACGGCGAGCATCATGCCTTCAGCCTGAATCGCTTGGTGGAGGGCCTCTTCAATTCGTCCATGTGGAACCATTTCTCCGCCAATTTTTGAAAATCGTGACAGGCGGTCGGTAATGGTCAAAAACCCGTCTTCATCGAGTTTGGCAATATCTCCCGTGATGTACCATCCATCGCGCATGGTCTGCGCTGTGAGATCTTCCCGACCTAGGTACCCATCCATGACGTTCGGACCTTTGACCAGCAGCATGCCTGCGGTGCCAACGGGTAATGGTTCATAGGTGTCAGGATCGACAATCCGAAGTGAGATGCCTGGGAGAGGTTTCCCCACGGTGCCCGGTCGTGAGGCTGGCTGAAAAAACCCTGCCGCACGAAAATCTGGGCAATTGACAGCAATCACGGGCGCGCATTCCGTCACGCCATAGCCTTCGATAGGACGAATACCAAAGCGTTCTTCAAAAGCTACTAGAAGTCTTTCTGATAATTTTTCTGCACCGGTGAGGACTATGCGAAGTGAGCCGAATTGTTCTGGTGTGCATCGGCGAACATAGAGTTGCAAAAATGTTGGTGTGGCTAACAGCACCGTTGCTTTGTGGCGATGAATAAGATCGCCGATGCCTCCTGCATCTAATGGAGAGGGATGAAAGATTACCCCGGCCCCATGGATACTGGGAAACCATAAGGTGGCTAAATATCCAAAAGAATGAAAAAACGGCAAAATTCCTAGCACTCGGTCATGCTTGTCTATGTGCAGAAGTTGGGCGACGCCTTCCACGTTGGAATCGAGACTGAAATGACTCAGCATCACTCCTTTGGGTTCTCCGGTGCTTCCGCTACTGAAGATAATGGTCGCTAAATCTTCGATGGTGGGATGGGTAATGGCACCGCAGGTACGTTCGAGTATGCGAATAGGAGCGAAGATCGCTAGGAGAAGGGCCGTAATTTTGGCGCGTACATCAATTGTTGTTCGCACGTCTTCAATCCAGATGGGTGTGAGGTTAGATGGAAGCTCGATTTTGGCTTTTTCCAAGAAGACCCGATTGGTTAAGACGGTCACTAAGCCTGCTTGCTTCGAGGCCGATTCAAGCCCGGTCGTTCCAGCGGTATAATTCAAATTAACGGTGGTACGGCCAGAAAGCGTGGCGGCAATATTCGCGAGTGCGCCGCCCACGCTTGGGGGTAAGAGCAGGCCGACGGTATGTTGTCCGTCCCAATGTGCTCGCAAGGCCCTGGCTAAGGCGATGACTCCAATGAGTGCTTGGGAGCAGGAGACATAGGGTTTGGTGGCATCGCCAAAGACCAATCGGAATGGGTGTTTGCGCATGGAGGAGACAAAGCTATGGTGTAGGGGTCGACTGCTGGTTTTCCGCACGCTCCAGGCCGCTTCGCCCAATTCCTGGATGGCTTGACGAAGGTCATCGGAAGTTGTGGTTGATGGAAGGGGTTCACCGAGAGAGATGGTAATGGGATAGGGAATGCGAGAAGGCCATTTAGCTAAAAACTTTCCCCCAATAAAACTAAAAATGCTTCCCCAAACTCGATCCAGATGGATGGGAATAATCGGAATATCTCGACCTTTGACAATGCGAGTGAAGCCAGCGCGGAATGGCAAAAGATTGCCGGTGCGCGTGATTTGGCCTTCCGGAAAGATGCAAACTAATTCACCTTCATCCAGACGCCGTCCCGCCTCTCGTAAAGCATGCAAGATTTCTCTGGGAGATCCATTGGACGAAATGGGGATGGCACCCATAATTTTCGCGAATGGGTTGAGGAATGTATTGTCGTAATAGATTTGATCGACGAGAAATCGAATCGGCCGATCCGTCGTGGCCAAGAGCAGGAATCCGTCAATGAAGGACACATGGTTCGGGACTAACAATGCCCCTCCTTCTTGAGGTATATGCGTTTTCCCGAGAATTGTGAGTCGATACAGGCTATGAGTGAACAGGACCAACACAAGGCGAATAAAGGTTTCGGGAAGTTGGTACATCGCCCAGATGGTGAGCACGCCACTGCCTATGCCTGATACGAGAAAAATAGTGTTGGCACCCATGCCGATGGTCGCCAACAATCCACATCCAAGAGATCCCAATAGGACCCCTCCGAACACTAAGGTATTGGATAAGGCAATGACAGCTCCCCGGCGATCAGCAGGTGATCGCCATTGAATCAGGGCATTGAGTGGGACAACGACAAATCCGCTAGAAAGTCCCAGACAGGCCATTCCCAACAGCGTGCCGCCTAGTTCAGGTTTCACCAGCCCTAGAGCCCCGAGGCTGAGGGTGATGCCAATACCTCCAAAAGGGAGGTACCCCAATTCCACCTTGGCGGCGGAGAGTTTTCCGACGAGGAGCGAGCCTATGCCAACTCCGACACCAAAGGCGGCAAGAGGAAATCCAGAATAGGTATCTGACAAATTCAGGATCGCTTTTGCATAGACTAAGACATCTTGCCCGACCAAGCTGGCCAACGTCCAAAACGCGATGGAGCCTAGAACGCCCAAAGTCAGGCTGCGATCAGCGCGGAGGGCAGCGACGGCTGCTTGCCACGTTTCTCGAATACCTCCATCAGGACGGGCTGGTGGCACTGGAGGGATCAGTGATGAGGCCCAGAGTCCCATTCCGGAGAACATCACCAATACCAGTCCGGCCATCCATGGCATGTGACCCGAAAGGTCCAACAATGGGCCGGCTAATGCAGTTCCACCAATTATTGCCACGAAGGTCCACATCTCTAATTGCCCATTTCCCCAAGATAACCGTTGATGCGGTAATAGTTCGGGCAGAATCCCATACTTTGAAGGACTGAAGAGGGCGCTTTGTGCGCCCATGCCAGCGAGAACGAGCAGAGACAGCATGCCTCCGGCAGGGTTAAAAAAGAGGGCTGCCGTACCCGCCCCCATCAAGAGAACCTCAAGGGCTTTCATCAGGACAATGACCGTACGTTTACTGAAACGGTCAGAGAAGATTCCGGCAAAGGCAGAGACCACCATTAACGGAAGGGTAAAGATCACAAACGCTTGAGTGGTTTGAGTTTGAGAGGCCAATTCAAAGGCTGGCCCTGAAATGGTTGAAGAAGTTGCTACTTGGTTAATGGCCAAGAGGGCAATCATGAGTTTCCAGGCATTGTCATTGAATGCGCCAAAAAATTGGGCAATGAGGAGTCCGCGAAGGGCCCTGTTTGAAGCCGAATGGCTCTGAGATTGGGAGATAGGTTCAGTCATGCTGTTGACGAAGGAGGTATGCCTGTTTGTGAGGAGGGAGGGTTATCACGAGGAATGCGTAGATATTAGCATGTTTTTCAAAATATCAGAAACATCCTTGGCCCTGCTCCTCCTAAAATCTCTTTAAAGTTCTTGCTCAAATGACCGATTTATTCCGTAACACCGATAGTGCATTCTGAGCGAGTTTCTGGACAAATGAGTTGAATGCAGCCGAATGACCAGAGTTTTGGTAAGGAGGAAACCATTAAGGTCCTTTGGTGGTAGAAGCGCACTGAAAAAACATGGAGCCAGGGTGAGTTTGTATTTTTTATGGGAACAACCACAACCATTTCAAGAGAATCGGAAAGATGGTCTTTCGCAAGCCAAGGGGGAGAGTCCGTTTTTCATAGGATGAGGAATGTGTTGAATAGTGTGCATGTTTCAGCAGGACTCATCAATAAGCAATTGAGAGAGTTTCATCTGGATGATGTTCGACGTGTGGCAGATTTGTTAGAGGCGCACGATGATAATGTGGGCTGGTATATCACACAGGATCCCAAAGGAAAAAAAATCCCCTATTTTTTAGGACAATTGAGTCAGGAATTGCATCAAATTCATTTGAATACTCTCACAGAACTCTCGACCCTCAATTATTACCTTGAGCAATTAGAACATCTACTGACGGCGGGGCAAACCCCGGAGCGTGCTGGTGGATGCAAAGACATGGTTCATTTTGCGGCAGTCATGGATGAGGCGGTCGTTCTTCATCAAGGGGAATTGGACCGGATGGGGATTGTGATAGTTCGAGATTACCATTCTGTGGACGAAGGCATTTTGGAAGTGTCCAAGCTTCGTCCCATTGTCGGGAATCTGATTCGGAATGCGATGAATGCGATGAGTGAAACTCCAGAGCTAGGTTCGCGCTTGGGCCTCTATGTCTTGCCATGTCCGGATCGTGAGGGCTTTGTTCGCTTACAAGTGGAAGATACTGGTTGTGGTATTTCATCGGACCGTTTGACTCAGGTTTTTTCATGCAAGCCATTTGAGTCTCAGTCGGATCTCCTTCCGGCTCTTTACACAAGTGCCTTAGGGGCCAAAGATCTTGGTGGGTCCCTGCGGGTTTGGAGTGATGGTCCAAATCAGGGAGCCATATTTACACTTGATTTACCAGTTATTCACATGGAGGAATTACGTTAATGGACATGGAACAAGGGAACCGAAGAATCTTAGTTATTGATGATAATGTGGCGATTCA
>JAJDBR010000087.1 GCA_029261275.1 Nitrospirales bacterium | reverse complement strand
TTGTTCTTGCGAAAGTCGGCGATGGTCTTAAAGTCCGGCGCGAAGCGTCCGGTGAGCCACATGAGCTCAATGTTGCGGTGCGCTTCCCGCTCAAGACGACGACTGGACTGCACACGATTGAGATACCCGTAGACATAGAGCTCCAGAAGTGTCGAAGCGTGGTAGGCCGGACGACCCGTTTTCTCCGAATGGGTTTTGAAGCCAAGACCGGAGAGATCCAGATCGTCAAGAAAGACATCAATGACCCGCACCGAGCTGTCCTCGGCAATGTAATCATCCAATTGTTCGGGAAACAAGGTCGCTTGGTGGCGATCGTCGCCTTGAATAAATCCACTCATCACTCACACCTCCCTTGGAAAGGTGCAGTATACCTTCTTGCTGAGTTTTCACACAGCCTGGACCCAAAGCGGCCGGTCAACATTGTCTCCGCCCGTTCCCCTCAAAGCAGCCATTGCGCACCCTGTGTACGCAGAACTATACCGTTTGAACTGACAGTATATCGGTCCTTTCCAGGGAATCGCGCGAGTTTACCTCCCGAACAACGATGCCTTTCATTTATGATGGTCGGCATACAGCAACTGGATATATGATCGGTATTCCAGGAGTTGTTTCACTAATATCGAGGGATCATTCAGGGCTCTGGAGACGACGATACCTCCCTCGATAATCGTTGATAGCATATCGGCTAAATCATCACTGCTGGTTTCGCTATTTGCTGTATATCTTGCATTGATTTTATCAAGTTGCTCTCTGAATAATCTCCGCCAGTCCATCACACTGTCCGCTGTAATCTTACGTACTTCTTCGTTGACTTGATGACTTTCGTACGTAAGAGAAACCACGAGGCAACCCGGGTGAAGCCCCTCTAGGTTGGCCATCATCTCAGCCAGTAATTTTACAAACACCAGCATTTGCTGGAGTGGATCGTCTGTGAGTTCTTCAGCGCGTTTGAAAAGACCACTAAATAAAAAGGCATCCCGCTCTCGGTATCGCTGCATCAATGCGTAGGCCAGGGCATTTTTTCCCTCAAAGTGATAGAAGAACCCTCCCTTGGTTATGCCGGCTTCCTTAATCAAATCATCTATTGAGGTAGCGGTAAATCCATTATGAAGAAAATGCCGCTCCGCTATATCCAACAATCTGTCTTTGGTCGCTTCACCTTTTGTCGCCATGTTTACTGTACCCCGAGTAAAGTTCCTGTCAGCACTGAGATCAGTAGCAGTTAGCCTAACCATTTATCAAGCTTCGATCCTTTTGTATTTACAGTCGTTTATTAGAAATATGGATAAAAGTACCGGCAGTTCACTAGAAAAATTTAGGTCTACTGCTTAATCTGATCCCAATGAAATACACACCATTTACAACACCATTTATTCGAAAGGAGAGCAAGGATATGGGAATCACTAAACAACAGCTACCCCAGCTAGAAGACAAAATTTGTATTACCGATGGGGGGATGGAAACCGATCTGGTTTTCCATCACCAACTCGATTTGCCCGAATTCGCTGCCTATGATTTACTGCGCCATGAACAGGGTTATGCAACACTCTTTCAATACTACACATCCTACGCTGAACTGGCACAGAGATATAAACTGGCCCTTGTCCTGGAGACAGTAACTTGGGGGGCAAATGCAGATTGGGGGGACAAAATCGGCGACTCGCCACAAGACCTAGAGAAATTTAATCTTCAATCCGTCAAACTGATTGAAGAGATTCGAAAGGATTACGGAGATGAAGATGCCCCAATTGTTATCAGTGGTTGCCTCGGCCCACGTGGCGATGGTTATACCCCTTCACAAAGAATGACGGCTCAAGAAGCACAAGACTATCATTCAGTGCAAATCGCCACGTTCGCCCAATCCAACGTAGACATGATTGCTGCCCACACGCTGAATTATGTTGAAGAGGCCACTGGCATTACCCTGGCCGCTCAAGAGTATGGCCTGGCTGTGTGCATTTCATTTACCGTTGAAACCGACGGGAAGCTTCCAACAGGTTCAACACTCGAGCAGGCCATACATGCCGTCGACCAGGCAACTGATCATGGCCCGGCTTACTACATGATTAACTGTGCGCACCCCACACATTTTTCGCATCTCTTTCAAACGCAGGATAGTTGGTTGAATCGTGTCAAAGGATTGCGGGGTAATGCCTCCTGCCTTAGTCATGCTGAGTTGAATGAATCAGCAACCCTTGATGAAGGAAACCCAACACAATTTGGTGCGGAGCTTAGCGACCTGAAATCCATCTCACCACACTTAACGGTATTGGGAGGCTGTTGTGGCACCGATTATCGACATATTGAGCAGATATGCAAAAACCTGACTTACGCTTAGGAAAACTGTGGTCCCTGATGTTACTCAAAGTTGAGGCTGACGTAGATATGACGACCATTCTGCGGAAAATAATACCCCTAACTCAGTACAAGCAGCAGAGAGTGCCTTAGCGCAGCCTCTGTTGTGAGCAGTGACCGTCTTTTTTCCCCCTGCATCCAACACGGGCAATGACCGCTATTGGTGGTGAGTTCAATTGATCAACGCAACACTTTATCCTATCTTCTAGAGATACAGAAGGAGTGTGCCCATGAAACACCGCACCCGCATCAACTTTACGGCTGCCCAACGAGCGGACATTTGGGATCGCTGGCAGCGTGGCGAATCCATGCGGTCCATTGGCCGCCTCTTTGAACGAGAGTCCTCCTCGATTTATGCTCTTCTTCGGCCCAGTGGAGGGATTCGCCCGCCCACGAGAACACGCTCACGAGTCGCTCTGAGTCTGTCGGAACGTGAAGAGATTTCCCGAGGGGTCGCCAGTCAACAGTCCCTGCGCGGCATCGCTTGTCGGTTGAAACGCTCGCCCTCCACGATCAGTCGTGAAATCCATCGCAATGGAGGATATGATTCTTATCGAGCCGCCCCGTCAGATCAAGCGGCCTGGGATCGCGCGCACCGGCCCAAACCGTGTAAGCTGGCTCGGCATCGTGCCTTAGCAAAGGTTGTCGCGATGAAGCTGAAGCGGCAGTGGGGCCCCCAACAAATCGCCGGATGGTTGCAGCACCAACATCCTGAACGAGAAGAAGCCCGCGTGTCCCACGAAACCATCTATCGCAGCCTGTATATTCAGGCCCGAGGCGTCTTAAAGAAGGAGCTGCAAGCCTGTCTCCGCACCCAACGAGCCATTCGCCGCTC
>JAJDBR010000086.1 GCA_029261275.1 Nitrospirales bacterium | reverse complement strand
ACATACATGGTGAAAATCGAGCCTACAATTATTTTGGTTCCCACCCAGTTTGCTCCTCGCCAGATCCATAGACCGACCATGCCTACCATCAAAATTTCCAGAAGGGCAAACACGTCTCCATGAAAATGAGGATCCCAGTAGGATACAGGACTGACAAATTGCCAATTGGATAATGGGAAGAAATGCCGATGAGCATCATCATGATGCACGAAGATGTCACCGAGACTATGCAACACCATACTGGCCCAGAACAGCACCAACGTTTTCCACTTCAACCATACACTGAGGGCTCCACCAAGAATGGCTACTGGAAACGAGTGGAAAAGATCAAAAACCATCTGCCAGCGTGTATCAAAATATTGCTCCCAAATCACTGATTCCGGCAGCTCTCGCCAGATCTTTTCCCAGAAGTAAAATCCGAACATCGGCACATCAGGAAGCATGGCTCCAACCAGCACGGCTACGTGCTGGGATGGGGATTTCCCCCTTCCTAATACACCTAAATTGAGCATCAAATGAGCTGGCGTATTCATAATGATGCGCGAGAGGAAAATGGACTACGACACTTCTCCAATTGAGAAGCTATCTCAATCGAACACGTTCGTAAGCTACTTGTCGAAAAAGGAAAGTACGACTCAGGAGACGGGTGATCTACTTGACGACCTGTGTGGCCGGTGGATTGTTGCTCGCACCAAGACGGTCAGCGTTTACGGGGATTACAAATGGCCATGATACCGGCGCCTCCTGCGCTCCTGGCCCATCCGTGGGGAAAAAATTAAACTATCAAAAATTATGAACGGTATTAGACCTGATTCCCTCGAAAGGGTCAAGCTGTGAACAATGGCAGAGTCCAGAAGAGAAGGATGCGCGTGGAAATTTAGTCACCATCGCCACCACGCTGGCGGATTAATTTAAGAAATTCATCTCGAGTTCCCTGTTGTTTTCTGAACACACCCAGCATCTCACTCGTCACCGCGACCGTATTCTGTTTTTCAACCCCTCGCATACTCATACACAAATGGCGCGCTTCCATCACCACCGCCACTCCATGTGGATTGAGTTTTTCTTGAATGGTATGGGCGATCTGTACGGTTAACCGTTCTTGCACCTGCAAACGGCGGCTGAACATATCGACAATACGTGGCACTTTGCTCAAACCCACCACATGTTTGCGCGGGATATACCCGACATGGCATTTACCAAAAAACGGCAACAAATGGTGCTCGCATAGACTGTAAAAATCAATGTCTTTAACGATCACCATTTCATCATATTGGATGGGGAAGAGCGCCCCGTTGAGCAACGTGTCGATATCTTGATGGTAGCCCTGTGTGAGATAGGTTAAGGCCTTCGCCACTCGCTTGGGGGTTTCTTGCAATCCGTTTCGATCAGCATTTTCGCCAAGTTGTCTGAGCAATTTTCTTACGGTGGGCTCAATATCTTTGATCGGAGCCGGCGCCTCCATCTCAATCTTATCCGAATCCGAAATCTTTCTGATATTTCTCGGTTTAGAGGCGGCTTTCGATTTTGTGGTTTTCTGTTTCATCCCTCTTCACATTCTCCAGTTGGTGGAAACGATCTCCTTCAAGACCTACTGTTTCGGATCACCCACATATTCAAAAAAGTTGTCCCGGGTTTCGACCACTCCAATTTTTTCCAATTGGCCAGATGGAATCTGATCAACCAAGATCCCCCAGATAACACGGGCTAGATTTTCTCCGGTAGTGGTAAGGTTTTTAAACGCTGGATCGAAATTCAAATGTTGGTGATCGAAACGAGTGATAATGGTTTCGTGCACAATCTGATCAAGTTGAATCACATCGGTGATGAGCCCGGTTTTCGTATCCAACTCCCCTTGGACCGTCACCTGAATCGTATAATTGTGGCCGTGGCCGTTCAGGTTATTGCATTTGCCGAAAATCTTCTGATTCACATCGTCGGGTAATTGCTCTGTATGGAGCCGATGCGCCGCACAAAATGTGTAGGTTCGGGTAATTGAAGAAACAGGTGGCATAAAAGCTAGATGAGGAGGAATGTGAAGGTCATTTGAGATATTAATAGACGCTGAACATTCCCAGGCGTTTTATTGAGAAGGGGACTCTACTTCTTGAGATTGATCCGATGATGATTTCTCCCATTTCTCTTCGGGGACCTGAACGATCACATCCCCTAATACTCGAGCCTGACACCCTAATCGACGATAGGGTTCTGTCAGCGCTTCCCGATCCAGTAAATCTTGCTCATCGAAATCAATATCGGATAAATTTCCCAACCCTGCGACGACATCCACTCGACAGGTCGTACAGGAGGCATTGCCTCCACAATCATTATTTAAGGGAAAGCCCAGCTGCTGCGCGACCTCTAAAAGAGAAAGATCAGCTGCGACATCTCCACTTGTTCCTTCAGGATGGATAAACGTGACTCGAGGCATGAAGGTTGTCTCCTATCCAGCAACGACTGGTTCTGGTTTTTGAGGACAGCGCCCTAATCGAATGTGCTCCTCAAATTCGTCCCTGAATAATCGCAAGCTATTTTGCACAAGCACTGCTGCACCGGTTACCAGCGTACAAAAACCAGTGCCTTTGACAAACCCACAAATTTGTAGCAACTTTGCCAAATCTTTTTCTTCACCCTTCCCGTCTTCAATTTTTCGTACCAGTGTCGCCAACTCTTCCGTGCCAATCTTACAGGGGGGACACTGACCGCAGGTCTCTTGTTCAAAGAAATGCGAAAATTTCAAGGTTTGTTCCACCATGCAGGTGGCATCATCCACCACAATCACACCAGCAGAGCCAAGCCCTGTCCCCGCTTTTTTTAAGGAATCAAAATCCATGGGGAGATCTAACTGATCCGCGCCAATCATTGAAAACGATGGTCCACCAGGAAAGACGGCTTTCACACCATGGCCACTAGGCACTCCTTGCCCACATACCTCAATCAAATGACGAATTGAAGTCCCCAATGGTAATTCATAGACACCTGATCGATTGACAGCCCCACTGAGAGAAAACAACATGGTCCCCGGCGTAGCACTGGTTCCTACCTCTCGGAACCAGGCAGGACCATTTCGTAACAGATTTGGAATATTCGAAAGGGTTTCGACGTTATTCACGAGGGTAGGTTTCCCATGCAATCCAAATTCGGTGGGATAAAACGGCGGCTTTTGCTTCGGCTGCGCAGGTCGCCCTTGCATCGACTCCAACATGGCCGTTTCCTCGCCAGCCACATAACTGCCATACCCATCAAATACTTCGATATCTAAATTAAGGCCGGTGCCTAGAATATTCTCACCTAAAAACCCTTTGGCTCGAGCCTCTTCTTTGGCTCGTTCAAAGATCGCTTTTTCTTCTGCAAATTCGTGGTTGAGATAAATGTAGGCTGCCTTGACTCCCACGGTATACGCGGCAATCAAACATCCTTCCAACAATTGATGGGGATGGTGTCTGAGCAAAAAACGATCTTTAAAGGTTCCTGGTTCATGCTCCCCGGCGTTGCACACGAAATAATGTTCTTGGATACGATGATTCAGGACCTTGTCCCATTTTAAGCCGGTTGGAAAACCCGCGCCGCCTCGCCCACGAAGATGGGCTTCCTTTAATTGGGCGATGGTGGACTGCGGATCATTCTTAATGACACATTTCGCCCAAACTTCATACCCCCCCTGCTGGCAATAGGCATCGCTATCCCAGGCTTCGCCCGGGATTTTCCGCAAGACGCGAGGTGACATCGCTTCAACCATGAGTAGCCTCAAAAAGGAGCAACAGTTTTATTTTCATTAGGATTACGATAGCTTTGGACATGAATATTCACAATTTCTTCTTCGCGTCCCACTATACGAATGGGTCTCAAATCACGTCAAGCTAGGGTTCTGAAAAGGTAAGAACACCTTGGGTGAGGAACGATCACCATGAAAGAAAAACATTTATCGTTAATGAATCAACCTGCTTTTTCAATTATCTGATCGACTTTTTGGCACAATTCCCGAACGACCTCGGCTGAAGCATCTAAGGCTGTTTTTTCCTCCGCGGTCAGCGCATATTCAATAATGGCCTCAGCTCCGGCTGCTCCCAACTTCACCGGCACCCCTAGCACTAACTCATCAAATCCGTACTCTCCCTCACATAATGTAGCACACGGAAGAATTTTCTTTTGATCTTTGGTAATCGCTTCAACCATTTCCACCACAGAGGCTGCCGGAGCATAGTAGGCGCTTCCCGTCTTGAGCAAATTGACAATCTCTGCGCCACCTTCACGTGTTCGTTTGATCAAGGCTTGAAGCGTCTCAGGTGGGAGCCATTCGTCAATGGGACGCCCCGCTATCGTCGTATACCGAATAAGGGGCACCATCGAATCGCCATGGCCGCCTAACACCATTGCCTGAATATTTTCCACCGAAACTTGTAAGGCTTCGGCAATAAAGGAACGAAATCGTGCGGAATCCAAAACCCCAGCCATCCCCAGCACTCGATTCCGAGGAAATCCACTCACTCGGTGGGCCACATGCGTCATGACATCTAGAGGATTAGACACAATTATGAGAATGGCTTCAGGCGAGCGCATGGCCGTTTCCCGGACGACGGAAGAGACAATCTTGGTGTTGGTCTCGAGCAATTCATCTCGGCTCATACCCGGGCGCCTTGGGATACCAGAGGTGATGATCACGAGATCCGAATCTTTCGTCGCTTCATAGTTATTCGCACCCGTCACCTCTGAGTCATACGCACAGACTGGTCCCGCTTCCACGAGGTCCAGCGCTTTTCCCTGTGGCATCCCTTCGACAATATCGACTAAGACAATGTTGTACCAATTTTTTTCAGCAAGACGTTGGGCAATAGACCCACCCACATTGCCCGCACCTACGACCGTTACTTTCACTCGCCTCATTACGCCACCTATCCCTTTAATGACCCAGCCATGCGTCGTCAATCATCATCATGACTAGCCCACCCTGCAACCTTAAAGTTTATGGTACAGACAAAATTGTCACCATCATAAAAATTCACTTTAATCTTTTTCTTGCCGTATTCACGTGATAAAAAGGCATCAGGATTATCGACAAATTCCTGATACGTTCCTGCCTCGTATCCACCCAATTCTTTAAACGCGACGATCATTCCGGTTTTGATTTCCTGCAACATTTTGGTTGTGCAGTGCGGATAAATTTCCCAAAATTTTTCTCGAATTTCATCTTGGTTTGGCTCCGGTCGATCTCCCTCAGCTGTGCGTGGCTTAGCAAACTTGGCTTGACGTCGGACATAGGGATACTGATGCCCAGTAAAGAGCTTATAGAGCCACGGAGGGACATCAGGTCGAGTCGAATTCGTCATAAATTTTTTAGTACATCCTCAATGGCTTACCGTGCGGTCAGTCGCTGATAAATTTTGGGTAATCTGGTCGGAAGCGACTCCACCTCATCCACAACCAAAAAGCCAATATCTCCATACATTCTTTTAACATAGTCTGTCGCCGCCTGATCAATAGTAATACAGAACGGGTGAATCCCTTTCAGGCGGGCCTCACGAAGCGCCATCTTGGTGTCTTCTAAAGAATATTCATCCGCATAGTCATCATCCAACGGCTTCCCATCACTGATCAAAATCAACAAGCGAACTTTTGCAGCCTGTTGCATGAGTCGATGCGTCGCATGCCGAATGGCTGCTCCATCACGATTTTGTTGCCGCGATTTCACACCACTAATCTTCAAACCGACACGCCCACCAGACCGTTCATCAAAATCCTTCAAAACGTGAATATCCACGGATTCCCGGCTTTGCCCAGAAAACCCATAAATGGCATATTGATCACCAATGGCTGAAAGTGCCTCAGACAGTAAGAGTAACCCTTCCTTTTCAATATCAATAACCGGACGAGCTCGGGACCCAATTTGACGGCCGGTCGACCCACTCATATCCACCAGAAAAGCTACAGCTACCTGACGATCATGTTTCTGGCGAGTGGAATAGACTTGATCAGATGGCTCATGTCCTTGACGACGATCTACCATCCAGTTGACTAAGGCATCAAGATCAATGTCCTCTCCATTCGATTGTCGATTCAGTCGTCGTAAGGCCTCTGGACGAATTGTCTCAAAGTATCGGCGAATCAAACGGACCATAGGCCCGTAGGTTTGGTATGTCTCATCAACAAAATCGGGGGAACCTTCCACACCTGATTGCTCAATGACGCGACACCATTGAGGCCGATAGTCTCGTATCAAGCCATCCCATTCGTCATAGACATATTCACTCCGACCAAGAGACATTCCATGACGTCGGTCTTGTGGATGGAGATTGGGTTCAAACCATTGTTGCAAAGGCGAAGCCCCAAACAGCGGCTTTTGCGGATCTTGTGGTATTTGAGATGGCGAAGGAGACGATTGCTGCTGGCGCACCGACGAACCTCCCCCCCCTGCTCCCTCTGAAAGACCGCCGCCTTGTTGTTGGCCTCCACCTTGTTCCTCGGATATCTGTGAATCCTCAGCGTGAATCTGGTCCGGGTCTAAGACACCTCGGAATTCCCAATTCAGAACAGGCTGATAGTCCTCCTCCAGATGCTCGCCCGCTTCATGATTCTGCCCAGCTTCCGATTCCGATGTCTCCTCCGATAATCCCTCTTCCGACTTGTCATCTTCCTCTTTGGTAAAAGTCCCAATTCTTGATTCTAATTCCTGATACAGACGATCCGCTAACACAATTCCATCATCAACCGTTGCCGTTGAGCGCTGAATCGTTTTGGCAATCTCCCATACATCATCAATGACTTCTTGAAGACCGGGTCGAGAAAAATCATCTTTCGTCAGGCCTGAAAAATACAACAGCAACGCATCTAAGACGATTTCCCGCGCAGTCATCCCATGCGACAACGAACGAGTCTGAATCGCTTCTTTTGTCAGAATATTCAAATCTTCCTTTAACCCTGGATATTCTTGCTTGAGTAAAAAATCGATTCGTGCGTCTTCGACAATTTCCCATAAATCACGAATGATTCTAGATTGAGGGTATCTGCGAAACAGTTCCCCTAACGTCTGGATAGGTGGATCCTGAAAATTCGCGGTTTGCTCATAACGGTCCTTTACTTTCGAACCCAGACGTTGCAACACGTCATTGGATAGGCGATAAGTTCCAAACTCTAGGTGACCGATCTCATGCGCGACCATGACGGAATACCAGCGGCGATTTCCCTCTTGTGTGGAGGATCGTTTCATGATGAGCGGGAGATATATAGTGAGGTTGTCCCTATTCAATTCCGCCCGTTCTGAGGCCGTTTCCGCACTTGACTGAATCAATGATGCACCACTTTCTGGAAGCGGCTTCAAAGTGATCTCTTGCCCACAAAGCGCCATGGCAAACATTTTCAACGAACGAGCCACCTGCCGAAGTGACACCCCGCTGAGCGCTTCTTCGACGACCGCACAAGCCTGCTGTGTTTCCAACGCAAAAAATGCCCGGCCAGCATCAAGACTATATTCCAACGCCTCCATCCCCTGACGAAACCAGGCATCAAACACCGTGGCATCTTCGGATTCGCGCTGCAATCCAAGCACTTCAGGTACTCGCCGAAAATAGATCAAAGCCGTCTCAGAGTCCTGGTCCACGACTAACAATCCGAATTTCAACACTCGGACTTGCCATTCCTGACTGGGCAGACGACCTAAAGTTGTCGGGGCCTCCGCAAGAAACACGATGGCATGTTCAGGTGAACGATCAGCCAGGTTGGACCCTAGATCGATCACCCGTTGTTTCACTTCCTGATCTGAGATTTCCGAAAATAAACTTGGGCTCGTTCGGAAAAACTCCAGCGTACCCACATAATCAG
>JAJDBR010000085.1 GCA_029261275.1 Nitrospirales bacterium | reverse complement strand
GTATCCGTCCGGTCAACTACAGGGGGCGGGCCCACGCTGGTGCGTGGGAGAATGCGGATGGTCGGATGGCGCTGAATTTCGGAACTATATGGCGCAGCGTTGAATGACCACGTTTTGACGCCGCGGCATTGGCGGCATGATGATTCGATCGCCTGGCGGCTTTCCCGGTTTCCAATTGCAGGGTAGTAATTCGGATAATCGATCCGGCGGATGCGAAGCGATCCGCCAAAGTACATCTTTGAAATAGTCTACCGGATTGACGTTAACCAGGCGACAGCTCTCGGCAAAGCTGTAAATTATCGCCGCCGCGGTTCCCCCGCGCTTGCTGCCGACGAAAAGGTAATTCTTACGTCCCAAGGCCAACGGCCGCATGTGATTCTCCGCCCAGTTATTGTCGAGCCGCAAGACGCCGTCATCGAGAAAACGCTCAAGCGCTTGACGCTGATTCTTGGCGTAGCCAATCGCCTTTGCGATCGGTGATTTCGGAAGCGCACCTTCTTCCAGGATGGCGTCGAACCGGGTATAGAGCGCTTCAACAATCGGCTTCGCGTACTGTTGCCGGATCGCCTTTCGCATCTCAGGGGCATCACCAGCTTCGTTATCACCCTGACGTTCAATCAGGTAAAGCTCCCGAATCGCACCCAATACTTCTGATGCATAGCGTGGAGATGAATCCAGCGCTTCATCAAATTTGCGTCGCGTATGCGCCCAACAGCCGACTTCCACAATGGTGGTCTGAGTCGAATTGAAGACGATGTCATAACCGCTGTAGGCGTCAGCCTGAAGATAGCCCGTATACCCGGAAAGAATGGCATCCGGACCCTGGTTGCCGCGGTTCAGTGTGAAATCATAGAATACCTGACGCGGACCAACCGCATTGCCGTAAACCCACATCCGCGGGGAACCCAACTCATCGCGGTCAGCCTCAGCAACATTATGAACTTGAATCGGCATGCGCGTGTCGTCGCTGAACAGGTAGCGAAATGACAGCACGAATGCTTTCAGGAAGGTGTATAACGGCAACAACACCTCAACGCCGCAACGCAGTGCGATACCACTCATCGTGCGCCGCGACAACACAACGCCCTCGCGCTTCAAACTGCGCTCGATCCGGTAAAGCGGCTTGTGATCCATATACTTGCTCACCAGAATGTCTGCCATCAACCCCACGTCCAGCTTACATTTCGGAATCGGAAACGCGGGTAATTCGGCCAGAACCACACCAGCTTCAGGACAACGACGTGAAGCAAATTTCGGACGAATGTAGCGTTTTATCAGGATGCGACCTGGTCGTATTTCAAGCTTGCGCGTCACTTCACGGCCAATCTCGACCATCGCGTCACCGCTTACCGGGCAACACTTTTCCTCGGCTGAAACGTCCACGATGACATCCTCACACTCAAGCACACTCTCCAACACTTCCAAGTCCATACGCCCGTGGTTATGGCGTCGGCGTGGACGGGAAACCGGATTCTCCGGCGGAATCAGGTCCGGCGCTGCGCCGGTGGAACGACCGGCATCCCGGGCCTGTTCAAGTACGGAGGCAAGCAAGTCGTCGAACAGCAGTTGATCCGGATTTTCAAGAAAGGCTTCGGATTTCGGACCATACAATCGCTTGAGCAGACGCTGAACTTGCTCCTGCAACTGCTGCCCACGTCTTTGCGAAGCGATTAACGCATTCAACAACTCACCGATTTGATTGGCCTGGGTCCGCAGCTGCTGTTCCTGAAGGGCGATCACCTCTTGCGCCTGCTCAAGCGTCATGCTCATCGGTCATCCTCGCCGGGAACGATCTGTAACGCGGATCGCGTCTTCGCCGCACGCCGCGCCGCACGCTTATCAGGCGTATAGTTGCGGATGATCTGTTCACTGACATCGCCAATGTCGTGGAGCAATTTCTGCGCCCGCCGGTATTCCGCGTTCCACTTGTTTACCGTTTCCTCAAGGTCGCGGGGAACGTGCACCGCATGCAGCTTGCCGCCATAACTGCGTTGAACCCGCATCTGGGCGAGTTTCTTGCCGTTCTTGTTACCACAGGTATGATGCGCCACCAACGTGCTGCCATCGACCAACGGTCCAATGCGGCCAAGCTGTTTTAGCAACAATGACCGCATCGCTTCGAGTTCTGAAGTTGAGGTGTTTCGGAGTTTTTCGAGATCCATAATGGCGACCCTGCAACCAATTTTTAACTATTGGTTTAATAGTCGCTCCGAAAGGCGTATTTCGCAAGCCGAAAAATGGAAAAAATAATGAAAAATCGCAGGTCAGTTCGAGTGACTGCGAAGCGTCAGCCACACGCCCTTTCAGGCGGCCGCCGCCACCGACGACCGACGCGTAAAGGCACGATACCTTCCAGCAGCATCGCAAGGTCAGCGCTCGACAATTCAACTTCGCCGGATAGGCCATCGGGCAACCGAAAGGTCCCGCTCTCAAGTCGCTTGTAAAACAGCGCCAGACCATCGCCATCAAAAAACAAAAGTTTAATCCGATCACGCCGACGGTTCACGAACACAAAGACACTGCCAGACATCACCGATACAGAAAAATGACGCTCAATCACACCGCAAAGCCCATCGAAACTTTTGCGCATGTCTGTGGCCCCGCGATAAAGGAAAATCCGAGCATTACCAATGAACGGCAACATCTCATGCCCCTTCCCGACTGCACGCCACCGACTGCACCGAGCGCAGAACACGCAACAGCAACGTGTCATTCATGTGATCATCCACATCAATCTGAAAATCGCCGCACTGTATGCGCAAAGCTGAAAACCGTGCAGGTTGCCGTATTTCAACGAAACCGGCGTCATCATCCGTTCTGTCAGTTGCGGCGCTTTCACTACGGATCCGGCGGCGCCACGCATAGAACGACGCTACACCAATATCACGAGTTTCACAAAAATCCGCAACCGACTCCGTGCTGCTCTCATGTTGTGCTATTGTGTCCTTCCAGTACTCACGCGATTGACGGCGACGGTGCTGCTGCTGCGTTCCTGCCATGGTGGGCCTCCTCTGCGAAGATAGGGTTCACGTTTCATCACAAAGGGTACCACGCCAACCAACCCAATCTCAAGATGTAGTTAACCGGACGGATACTGCCAAACCACGCATCGGATGACGGGAGATTATCACGGAAAGTCGGAGCGGTAAGAAAAAGCTATCGCGAAGCGATTTAGTTCAACAGATAGTTTGATTACTCAATAGTCCATTGAAAAATGAAATTTTATATCATTTGATCTCGCTTCTTCCAAAATTTTTTTGCAAATAAACAGTTCATTTAAAATATCTTCTTTGCTAAGAACATGTTCTGTATTTTTGCTAAAAAAATCAATTATTCCACAAACGGTATCAAAGCCAGATGATGCCGAGTACCAACGCTCGATAATTGACAGTGATGGCTCATGCATATCACTATCAACTGACACATTTTCATAATCTTCGTCCGTAATGGAAAAAAAATCACTAATTGGCGGAATGTTGAGATCAGAACAGAGTTGGCATATATCATCAAAATATTCAGCCAATCCCGCTCCATCTAAATATAATTCCTCATCCATATCTGGAATATCAGAATTCAAGTACAATAAGAGGCTTAAACTCAACCTATCTCCCATTGAGTAGAAAAGGATCTTCAGCTATTAACTAAGCAATGATTTTTGAGATACTAACGATATATGAAATGAAAGCTTGCACCGATACTTTTTGCATGACCTAATACGGATATAATCGATTGAAATGCCGTCAACATAAAATCTGCTCTCGGATCACATTTCGGGTGTGAATCAACGTAAGAATACAATCGTTCCAATACAAGTATCGCGTCGTCAGGTGAATACCATTCTTCTTCGAGGTCATGTTCGAATTCGTATTCGTCAACACACTCAGAAAACATTGATGTTAGCTCAGTTATTCTGAGCTTATTGCATATTCGGTCGATAAACTTTTCTTTACGACGTATAACGTCTCCCATCTTCACATAATGCTTATATTTACTATCCAATGGCTTGTTCAGAACTATTTGAACTTTCTCCATGATAATTTTCCTGTAAAAACCAGATTATGATAGTCAAAGACCTAGAGTAAACACTAGATAGTCGAGGAATTTACCAGGTCCATGTATGAACTCAACTTTGGATAAGTTAATGCCGGATGCTGCGGCTCTGGCTTTGAGTCTGACCATCGTACCACCAGCAGGAGATCTTACGCTCCAAACGACTATTTTCGTTTTTCCAGTTGTTGACGCATATTTCGTAAAATCCGCTAGCTGCTTAAATAACCTATTGTACGACTGGGTGGACCGCCAATTCAGTCGCCATTTACCTTCGACGAGCAACCGCCAACCGGGAAAATTCCCTTTGGTTAAACGCAGTAAAGCATCAGGTCTTCGACTAAAACCAGCACCAAGTTTCGCGGGAAGTCGACGCCATGAAGACTGAAAAACACGTAGAACCGACCACATTTGACGCTCTCCCACCCTACCTAGTTGGCGTAAGAATCTACCCGCAGATGTACCGCCCGCGGAGAAACGGTTCGTACGAACCAAATTCGCTCGACTTACGATACTCATATTTCTCAATTCAAGCCTTGTTCGTGTCGCATTAAGTTGTTGGACACTCAATGCTTCGCCTGTTGGATCTATGCCGTTAACCGGATCACCGTGAGTATATGCATACTTATGAAAACTCTGGGGATCTGAATGTCGACCACGAAACGGATCCAACCGATTAAACCTTCCATTCCCCTGATCGTAATACCTTGCCCTGAGGTACTGCTGTTGCAGGCCGGTATCGAACTGTTCGCCGCTGTACAACATCGATGTTGTTGCCGGCGCCGAAGCTGTCGGATTTCCGCCTAATAACTCACCGTATGCGTCGAAGGAATACCTATCCGTGATCGAGCCGGAACTGTCTGTGAGCAGCCTGGTCGAGCCGTGACCGTCATACGCCAAATACCGCGTGCCGGCGGCGGTCGATTGGCTGATGACGTCGTCGCCGATGTCGGCGACGTGAAAAATCGCCTATAAGCGGTTCTCGGTTCGCAGCAAAGCGTTGAGTATGGCCCGCCGAAGTCGGGATTTTGTCAAAGAACACGCGCCCGTGAACGGACGTAAAGCGACG
>JAJDBR010000084.1 GCA_029261275.1 Nitrospirales bacterium | reverse complement strand
TGGACGCTGGTCCATGTGGATAGCCAAGAGACGGTCGGAGAAGACGGGCACGCCAGGAATGCTTTTGATGGTAATCAGGCCACGCACTGGCATACGGAATGGAAGCGGAGGAGCCCGGGGCATGACCATGACCTGATGGTGGATTTAGGAACGGTTTATTCGATTGCCGGCTTCCGAGAACTGCCGCGGCAAGATGGAGGCGTGAACGGGCGGATTGGGAAGTTTGAGTTTTATGTGAAGACCGATTCGAACACCGCGCCGATGACGCCACCGGTAATGGGGGAATGGACAAAATTGGCGACCGGGACATTTCCCAATATCGAGGTCGAGCAAGCGGTGTTCTTTGCGACGCGCGACAGTCGGTACGTGTGGTTGCGAGCGGTGGATGAGGCCCAAGGGGTCGGGAACCCGTGGACGTCCTTAGCCGAGCTCAATGTTTTGGGGGCTCTGCCGAAATGAAGCACCCAGGAAATTGGGAGTCTTCGTAAACTGTTCGGTGGCACCTAATAGGAAAAGACCTCAACCTGGCACAAAAAAGATGCCAGGTTGGGGTCGTACTTGAATTTTTCCTGTTTCTGAATCCTTCCTTCTCAGTGTATCCAGTTTTGAACATTTCGGATATGCTCTCCACATTCAAGTATGCCTTCCCTCAGACTTGTTATTGACTGTTTTATCTTGGGACAATGGTGTGGTTGTCCCTCTCATTTTTGGTTAATCCCTGCCGCCAATATATGAAATTTTCCAATAATTTTCGATTCGGGGCAAATAAAGGGGTATTGACGTAACATTTTTAGAATATTCGAGACTTCATTCTCAAAATAGGAAGTAAAGCCAAGGAAATTATTGTATGAACGGAGGATAGGAGCATGCGTAGAAAGAATGTTCTACTGAGCATAAGCTTTGTTGCGCTCGTGTTCAGTGGATTACTAGTTATTCCCCAAGGAAGTCATGCCAAATCCAATTTGCAACAAGCCAAGGCGACGTTTGCGGGAGGCTGTTTTTGGTGCATGGAAGAGGCTTTTGAAAAAGTAGAAGGGGTTGTCTCTGCGGTTTCAGGATATATTGGAGGCCAGGTAGAAAACCCGACATATGAACAAGTATCTGCTGGTGGGACGGGTCATACGGAATCCATTGAGGTCACCTATAATGCTAGCCAAGTTACGTACCAACAATTGCTTGTTGTCTATTGGCGAAATGTCGATCCTATCACTCCGAATGCTCAATTTTGTGATCATGGAAGCCAATATCGAACCGCAATTTTTTACCATGATGATACCCAAAAACAATTGATTGATGAATCCAAGCAGGGAATCGAAAGTTCAAAAAAATTTCCAGGAACCATTGTGACAGAAATTGCACCTGCTTCGGTATTTTATCCTGCCGAAGAATATCACCAAGACTTTTATTCCAAAAATCCTATACGATACAAATATTACAAATGGAATTGTGGACGTGACAAGCGGCTAGAACAATTATGGGGAGAGACCACAAACTAGCTAGGCAAGAGTGCCGAAATCAATCGAGGTTATGGTATGAGGCTAAATAACAGCATGGCAGTTGAACTACGTGGTTGGGTTTGCGAAGACAGGGTATTGACCTGTTGATTGTGAGTGAATTTGAGGCTTATGAATTGTTGCTGATGGGGAAGATCAAAGAGGTCATGTAAATCCTGTCGAATATACAGGGACATGTCGTAGGTTTGGGGGTTGCTTTCCTGCTGTGAGATTTTGTTGAGAACATATTGTCCGATAATCGAGATTTGATAGCCATAGTCAGAAGAATTATAGGAATATTGCAGTTTCGAAAAGAGAGTATCTGAAAGGGATGCTTGACCAGAATTGTCAATCCGAGTCCATTCAAAACTGGGTTGCACGGTCTGCTCGGCTGAGAGGTGAATTGAGGTACCAAGGTTGGCAAAGAGACGTTCTTGAAAAAACCCTTGTTTCGTATTTGTTTGCTGGGTGAATCCAATACTAGGTGAAATATCAACTGGTTCGAAGAGATGGAGCGTCCCCTTCAAGGTTGAATGGAGCTCTTCAAGAGTTCCTTGGTCGTGAAGGTCATTTTGTAATGTTGAATACCCTGCTGACCACTCCCCTTTTGCTATTGGGCGTTCGAATGCGAGTTTTGTCCTAACCTTCTCTAACACTGTCGCATCTGAACGGGATCCTTCTGCTCGGCTAAAAATATCTTTCTGCTCCCGACCATAGGCAAGCGTCAAGCTAGGCCAGTCAGGAATAGTCCAATCGAGTGAATATTGTTGCCTTGTAGAAATGGTTTGATCTTGGGTTGAATCGTGGTCCACATTATTGGCGAACCGACTCAATTCTATCTTAGGTGTGACAAAAGGAAGCTGCCATTCCCACTGAAATTTCCCGCCTACGCGATCATTGGGAGCCTGGGACGAGATTTTCCCGGTGGTCTGACCCGTATAGCCATACTCCGCTCGGTACGTCATTGTTTTCAGCGAGCCCCTGAGTACTAATTGCGTGCCCAGTTGAGTTCCAGATGAAGGAGTAGAATTGATGTTCAAAAACGGATCTCGATAGGCGATCTCAATGCCAGCAGAAAGGGCATTTGAGGCCAGTGGGATCATATTACTCGCCTGAAAGAGATGACTCCCACCTTGAGCAACCAAGGATGTGACATCTCGAATATGTTGGAGAGTAAAGGCTTCGTGCTTTTCTGAAAAATTAAACTTTTCCGGCCGAGGTCTCCCAAAGAATCTGGTGCATTGGGAATATTGATTGGCAGAGGAAAAGGCTGTAAGCGTAGTCGGATTAGGTGCTTGACACGCACCTGAGGTGGGAGAGGTCTTCAGCCCAAGTCTAGCAACCAGTGGTTCCAACTCTTGGGAAAATGCCACCGGACTCAGCATGAAGACTGAGAAAAATCCGATACAATAATAGAAAGCAGTCCGCACCATGGTCTGGCTTTCTTAATAAGGAATTGGATTAATGAATTTTTTTTCTCCTCAAGCTTAGTCGCAAGCAACTTGAATGCCATAAACCAAAACAGAAAAAAATGCCTAGCTGAGTTTGGGCTAGATATTTTTTTTGCTGCAACCTATTGTTTTGGAAGACCCCCTTTTGTTAACGCCTGCTAGGAACATTCAGGAACGTTATCTTGTACAACCAAGAAAGCCGTGAAGTTGAAACCATGAAATGATCGCCTGTTGGGTTTTTACAACATGGCAAGGTGCCCTGCGAATAGATATCTAGAATTTATATAAATATACCATACGGGAAACAACGATGACGATTCTCTTATATCACCCGCTTCTGAGATTCTATTCGACCTGCAGGATGATTTCTTAAATACTCAAGGCTACTGTTTCGTATCTCTATTGATAATACCACCTTGAAGTTCATAAGCCATATGAATAGACGTAGAGTACCCTACCAATAATCCATTTGGGAATTGAGTACCTCCCTGGGCCCATTCATTTTTTCCTCTTCTTCTACTATAACTCACTTGGTTTTTAAATAGATGTCGGGTATTTCGTATCTCAATGGATATCATTGGTATCTAAGTAGATACGACGCAGGTCGTGGTAGACGGATGTCCTAGGGAAGACAGGATGAGGAATTCTCAATAGAATACTGTATTCCACATTTAATTTAGAGGGGAAGGTCCTTCACCATCTGAGGAATAGTATTTGCTGTTGGAAAGAAAGAATACGTAGTCTTGCATGATCAGTTGAAGGAATAGTCTCCTATGTCCTCTCGACAGACCAATTACGTCACGTGTTTCATTAAAGGGTTTCTTCTTTTAGCAGCCATGCCAATACTGTTGATTGAGGCTGGTGTGGGCTGTGCGGAAATCAAAATTTCTGAAAGAAAGGTTGCGGCACCTCCGAGTTTTTCGGTGTACGCCTTATCTCGTGGAAAAGGCGTGCCTGATGAGGCCCGACAGATGTTGGGTCATGCTCGACAGATATTGAAACAGGG
>JAJDBR010000083.1 GCA_029261275.1 Nitrospirales bacterium | reverse complement strand
AAAAAAGTTTTAAGTCTCATTCAGACATTAAAATTACAAGGAATAGATATTCGCTATATGAATATTGGGGGAGGATTAGGGATCACCTATTCGGACGAAACCCCGCCCCACCCAAAAGATCTGGCTGCGGCCATTTCGCCTCTTCTGCAAACAACCTCATGTCAAATTATCATGGAACCGGGACGATCGATTGTCGGCAATGCAGGAATTTTGGTCACGAAAGTGCTTTACAATAAAAAGGGAGCGAATAAACATTTCGTGATCGTCGATGCCGCGATGAATGATCTGCTGCGACCAAGTTTGTATGATGCACATCATGAGATCCAGCCGGTCCTTAAAAATGAATCTGCTCCTGTTAATACCGTAGACGTGGTCGGACCCATTTGTGAATCTGGTGATTTTTTGGCCAAAGATCGGAAAATGCCACAGCCGCAATCGGGAGACTTGTTAGCTGTCATGAGTGCCGGAGCCTATGGATTTACCATGGCATCCAATTACAATTCCAGGCCTAAGACACCAGAAGTGCTCGTGAAAGACGACAAAATCATAGTGATTCGAGAACGCGAAACCTACGAAGATTTGATTCGCGGAGAATCAATTCCCGAAATATTCGCCTGAGGATTTGCCAGGATCATGTTTTCTGGTTCATTAGTCGCTATTGTCACGCCCTTCTCCAAGGGGAAATTCAATGAAAAGGCCATGGCTGACCTCATTGAGTTTCAAATTGCTCATGGAACCCATGGCATTGTGCCCTGTGGTACGACGGGAGAGTCAGCCACACTCACACCAGAAGAACATGAACGTGTCGTGGCGGTTACCGTCGAGGTCGTCAATAAACGAATACCAGTCATTGCAGGCACAGGGTCTAATTCTACTGATGAAGCTATTATCTTCACCAAACACGCTAAGGCTATAGGAGCTGATGGAGCACTCCTCATTACTCCCTATTACAATAAGCCTACACAAGAGGGGCTCTTTCGTCATTTCGAAGCCGTAGCAAAGGCCGTCGAGATTCCACAAATCCTCTACAATATTCCAGGACGCACTAGCGTAAATATGCTGCCAGCCACCACGGCACAATTGTCGCAGGTTCCCAATATTATTGGTATTAAAGAAGGGAGTGGATCGCTTCAACAAGTTTCAGAAATTATTGCCCGTTCAAAACAAGACTTTCTGATCCTTTCCGGTGATGATCCGTTGACGCTTCCCATGATGGCTCTTGGAGGAAAAGGCGTCATTACGGTTACTGCCAATGTGGCACCGACCGACATGGCCCATATGGTTTCAGCCGCTCTCAATGGCGACTATGAACGAGCCCGAACCCTCCATTTCAAACTGACGCCTTTGTTCAGCGCGCTGTTCCTCGAAACCAACCCCATTCCCGTGAAAGCCGCCCTGGCCCTTATGGGTAAAATGTCAGAGGAAGTCCGACTCCCTCTCACTCCCCTCGCTGATGAATTCCGACCTAAACTCCAAGAAGCCTTGCAACAGGCTGGGGTCTTGTAAAGGATCCACTCCATGGTGCGAACGATCATTGCAGGGGCTGCGGGTCGAATGGGCATGCGGCTCATCGCCTTAGCGCAGGAAACTGATGGCTTGTCGTTAACCGGCGCCATAGAGAGGAAGGAACACTCTGCACTTGGGAAAGACGCCGGGGAAATCGCACAAATCGGAAAGATAGGAATTCTCCTCAACGACAACCTTCATACGTGTCTTGCTCAAAGTGACGTGGTGATAGATTTCACCGGCCCAACCTCCTGCCTGGCCAATCTTGAACAAGTCGTCAACACTTCAAAAGCTATGGTGATTGGAACGACAGGGTTTTCCGAGAAGGAGCTTACCCAACTCAAGTCTTTAGCCATGAAAGTTCCTTGCGTGTTTTCACCCAACATGAGCGTAGGCATCAATATCCTTGTAAACACAATTGGAAAAATCGCCCAATCTCTTGGTGAGACATACAACATCGAAGTGATTGAAGCCCATCACAACAAGAAAAAAGATGCGCCAAGTGGAACCGCGCTAAAACTGGCCGAAGCGTTAGCTGCTGGGATGGAATGGGATTTACAAGAAGTTGGAGTCTATGCTCGGCATGGCATCACCGACGAACGCAAAACCCGTGAAATCGGCATGCAAACGATCCGAGCCGGGGATATTGTCGGCGATCATACCATTCTGTTCGGGGGTCCTGGTGAACGGATTGAAATTACTCATCGTGCCCATACCCGCGACACTTTTGCCCGTGGCGCCCTTCGCGCCGCCCAGTGGGTTGTAGAGCAACCCCCAGGATTATATTCCATGGGAAATGTCCTTGGACTGGAATAATTCACTTAAGATTTTTTTCTTCACTCTAGGCTTCTCTCCTAGAGAGAATCTTCCACCACCTTTCATTGACAAACCGAAAGAGCACGTGGTGTTATCGAGAAGCTCTTTCATCTAACCTTTTCCTTCTAATTGAATACAGGAGACCGTTTATATGGATATGTTTGGCAAAGTGCCGTTAATTGAAATAAAGGTGCACGTCGCGCCTGATCAAAAAAAGTGGTTGGATAAAATGGTCGAGGAGGGGAAAATTGCCGTACCTCCTGGAGGCACCCTGGAGAAAGGCTCGGTCATTTCAATGTTCATGCGTATGCTGATTCATAACGCAATGGAAGAACAAATGCGGCAGGCGGCCATGGATGCCGAGGACGAAGAAGATGACGAC
>JAJDBR010000082.1 GCA_029261275.1 Nitrospirales bacterium | reverse complement strand
CACGCCCTCTTGAACTTCGTGGCCAACGGCACCACCTGGGAGATCAAACAAAATAAAGACACCAATCGGCTGACCTTCTTCTCCCCTGGGGGTGGGGCCATCACCTCTCCTTTCAAGTTTGACCGCCAAGCCACAGAGAATCTCTTTCGGGTGGGGGTGCTGGGCGCGAGCACCGTCGACATCAACGGCGACCTCGTGGTGACGGGGACCTTGAGTAATCCCGATTATGTCTTTGAACCAGAATATGCGCTGGAGTCTATTGAGGACCATGCCTCCTACATGTGGGAGAACAAACATCTACAGGCAGTGGGAGCGGGACAGATCAATGCGCAGGGGAAGGCCATGGTCAACGTCGCGACTCGCAGTCAGGGGATGCTCGAAGAACTGGAAAAGGCGCATATTTATATTGAGCAACTTCATGGAGAGTTGAGCGTAGTGAAACACGAGATGACCGACAAGGACGCCAAGCTTAAAACGGCTCAACATTCTATTAAACACCTCCAAGGCGAAGTGACCGCACTGAAGGAGAAGGTTACCGAGATGGAAACCCTCAAGGCCTTGGTCCAGCAACTGATGGTTCGAGACCAAGGTGCGCTATCGGAGGGGTAGCCCACGTAATCCCGCGCAATTGTGACGGGAAAAGAATGTAGCAGCTTTGCCGACCTCTGAGTTTTGAACTCCTCCCAGGGGTCATGGTGTTTCGAGATAATCTCCTCAACCAACTCACCAGCCCAACCCCGTGCGGCGTCAGGCCCTTCCACGTCAAACGTATTCATAGTATGTACTGGCGAGGACTTCCTCCCCATCACAAGATCCTCTTCAAGGGTCTGGTCATTACCGAACCAATCCCTCTCACCTCCACCAACTTACCATCCAATAAAATCTAGTAGTATCTAATAGAAAAAGGTTGCAAAAATTATCCTTTTTGCAACCATTTTCTAATCTCAAAGAAATCAATCACTTGTATGTTGCAAAATTCTGTTGCAAAAGAAAGTCGTGAATAAATGGTTTTGACGGGGTTATGCGGGGATGATTTGTGGGGATAAGCAAAACGCAGCACATCTCGAGGAATGGACTTGGGGAGACCCACTAATCAACAGTCAGTAGGCCTGCGTGAGAAAAGCCCTTGCCGGTGAAGGGGTTGCTTCAAGGGTCGATTCAGGAAAACCTGTTTTAAGACCTGTTTCGGATTGGTGGCTGGACCCCGACCCAATCATGCGCAACCAAGTCAGGGCGGTGTGCAGCACTGTAGTAGATTCTGGTTCGGTGTGTCATCGTCACACTCCATCTCTAGAAAATAAGATAAAGTGTTGCGTTGATCAATTGAACTCACCACCCATAGCGGTCATTCCAGATTTGGAGCTATCTCAATTCCATTGGATTCCAATCCGGGAATCCAAGTTGATGTCGTAGTATCTTTTCATTTTTCAATCCCTGTTTTCCACGGACAGCATCCTTGGGGCCGAATCCGAGCTTTAATAAATCAGAAGCTATATTTTTTTTAGCAGTTTTTGGAATTCGCAAATAGTACGGGGCATTATACGGTGGTCCTTCCCAAAATTTTGGCCACCAATAAAAGGCACCCGATTGGGCCTTACTTCTTTCATTGTGAGGTGGATTGAGTATGAAAACTGGGGCATCGGGGTACCCTGTGAACAAGTCTGCTGCTTTTTGGGGCAATGATTTTATAAGGAAATCATCTTTGTTGGCATTTTCCCCTACAGACCACAAGTAGAGCACGCCATCTTGATTCTCATCTAGCTCGCCAGTTGACCAGTTTACACATGCAAACAATAAGGCAGCATTAATTGACGTAGTCACATCCAGTAATCGTGTGCCATCTCCATCATCATAATGTTGCATTCGAAACCACCATTCGGGATTGTCTTCTACAATGTTTTTTGATCTATCTATTTCATCTACGTTTTCGAGATTGTTCCATTTATTCTGAAATTCGGACAATGCGGTTAGTTCCTCAGGAAGAACCTGAGTCAACCTATTATTATCTAAATACTTATCTGGAGGTTCCCAGCCGTCCCTGTCTCTAAGTTCGCGACCTTTTCTCGGTATAAGCGGCCATGAAATATCTCGATGTCCTCGAAATACATATCCTTGATGGCGACTATCTAGGACCTGTAGAAGAGATGTTGCCTTAAGATAGGCGTCGGTGATTGACTGAACGTCTTGACGGCCGACCATAGCCGTGAATTCATTGAGTGAAAACTGCCCCCAATTTTGATCATCCACATTCAATCCTCTAGGAGGGATTGTCTTGTCAACAGTATCCTCCGCTGGGAGATCCCTACTGGCATTAAGCAGCTCTTGGTAGAAAGTCCCGGCAGCCTTATTTAATGATTGTTTTTGTTCATTGGAAGTACCATCCCTTTCCCAAGCTCGGCGAGCAAGTGTGTCTATAAAACTCCATAAACGTTTAACCTGTTCATATGAAGAAAAGGTTTTGCCAACTGCCATAGTTTGACTCTTTGATGAGAAGTGAACGCTATGACTTCACAACGTTGAAAAAATCTATCTCACTTATGAGATTGAAGCTTCCTTCTTTTATGATATCTCCCATTAGTGTTTCTAGATTATGAATTCAAATGACCGCTTTGGGTTGATCAATTGAACCCACCGTCGTAAGCGGACGGTTACTGAACTCTCAATTCCAATGCTTAATCGGTCTATCGAAAAATGTAACTGTTCCCATTATAAGACGTTTAACATAGTCAAGAAATTCTCCTTCTTGTCCGCATAGGCATCAGCTAACCATACAAAATCTAGTGAATAAAGGGAACAGGAGATCTAAGATGAAGGCCTAGGCATCCAGACCGAGGTTGGAGGAGGAGTCAAGAATACCAGGAATTGCGGGAGGAGAAGAGCGGCTCACAGACCAATTAAATCAAACCCCGCACGGGCATATCGGTCCAGCGACAATCCAGCATATTTCGCGTAGGCGAGGGCATCGACTTTGGAGAGCGGCTCAATGCCCGCTCCGGGGATCAATCCGTTGAGTGTGCGTTTCGCCCAACGTGAAAGTGCCCCGCCTTCCCCTGCCAAAAAATATGCGCCCCGTTGGGTCCGATATAACCGCGTTTCGTGCCAGTTGTTAGAGGTTTTGGGAAAGGGACTTGGCACCGTCACAATCAACTGTGCGGTGTGGGAACGATAGGTTGTGCCATTGATAACTTTTTTCACAGTGGCCCCTCCATTCTGGCATTACATCGGGGGGAGGGTGGGAAGGACAATGCCTCTGAAGACGGGGAAGTTGACAATTGTTTACCCAATAGCAATCTAACACCTCATTGCTTATCCCTTCTCAGCCTTCTCCGTCGTTTCGGGGGCTTCCCCGATTCTATATCGGACTTCATATCCTTTGGGCGCATAGACCACAATCGGGAGGCGGCTATTGTACCGAACTGTATGGGAGGAGCCTGGGACGAATCTTTTAACCTGGGGGGTGCCAGGAGTGGGGAGCATCATCGTACTTAGGAGAGACCCGGATCCAGTCACTTCATAGTAGGGGTATCCCCAGCCGTTGAGAGTACGCGGTTCGATGGCATTTTCGAGCCTCACATTATTGACGCCATCGGTCAACATGGTTTTCCCTACGATGACCTCAACCCTAAAATTGGGGACTTGATCCAGTTCCTTCTGGGAGAGAACAATCACGAAACGGTCCATGCCTGCCTCGGCCGCTGGAAAATGTTTCAACTCGGACGGCTCGGCTCCAAAGACAGAGGGCACCACGCCGCTCAAGAACCCCATGGCCAACAAGAGGTTTAGTATTGGCTTCATTTCTGTCATGCCTCCTCTGGTTTTTTCGGTAAGGGAGGAGAGCCAGATGATGGGTCAAATAGCACGATCCTCCGACAATAGGCGGAACGAAATTTCTTCATAGCAGAAATTGGTCTACATCGAACGCTCCCAAGTTCAACTTCCAACTCTCTTCGCTTCCCTCAACTGGATGAAATGCTGGGAGGTAATGTTCACGTTAATTAACAGATCCACCATGAGACGAAACACCGCCTCTTGAATCCCTGGCGCCTGACTTTCCCGTGACCCTGCGACATTGAGGACACAGGCTAACGGTGGCGGGAAGGCCACATACGCATCATAGTCGTTCAATTCCTCATCCCCAGCCAGCCAGCGCATAATCTCAATGATTGTTTGCTTCTTCGTGGTGCGTATCAAGTCCACCTCATGCCATGGCTTCTTGAGGTGGTGCGCATACGTCGCCGTCTTCAAGGAGCCACCCTTCGGCGGTCCATACGTGAAGATGATCGTCGCATCAGAATCGAACACATTGGCTTTGGTGCGAGGAAGGTACTCGGGAGAGGCCATCTCGTTCAGATGGTACTGTGCGGGGATGACGCCATCTTCAGCAATGCGTCCCTTTGGACACCAGCCCCCATGAGGCCAATCGCAATGAATGGCCGCATCGAGCCCACCACGATCAGCTCCGGTTTGGCCGCCTGAGATAAGCTTGGTGATCATGGGTTTGTCTGGTTCGTGATAATTAAGCGTAGATAAGAAAAGCCCATGCCCGAAGGCAGGGGATCTTTCCAATGGTTCTAGTTCCTTATCAATGCAAGGTGACTGGGACAACACTGGAATGGGCTTCCAATTTTGCCAAACGAGCCTGAAACTCCTGAAGCTGCTGATTTTGGGTCTGCACCACCGTCACTTGCACCCGAAGCTCGGCGATCTGCTTTGCTTGAATGAGGGTCTTCTGATGCTGCTTTTGAAGTTCGTTCAGCAACATCGTGGTCAACTTGCGGTACTGCACCGTCTCGACCTTACCATCAGCGCCATAAACCACCAGGTCAGGATAGACTTCCGCGACTTCCTCGGCGATGAGCCCGTATTGCTGGGGTTGTGCCCCGTCGGTGGAAGCCTTTTTATAGCGGAAGGTCACAGGCCGGAGTTGGTTGAGTTTACTACTCGCCTCAGCCATGTCACGAATATCCTCCTTGAAACGTCGAGAGGATGACACAGTCCCCAGTTGTCCAGTGGAATCAATGACGACCGTGACCGCATCGGCCATATCTGTCGTCACGCCCCGAATGCCTGCGAGGAAAGTCCGCGTCTGCTCTCCATCCGTACCAATTCGAATGGTGTTCGATTCGTTAGCGCCCTGGTTACCCACATAAATATTGCGATCTCCCCCAGTTTCGTTTTTGTAACCTGCGTAGTGCCCTATTGCGATGTTAAAGTCACCGTTTTTATTATGGGCGAGCGCAACTCTCCCCATTGCGATATTACGTAAACCACTCTCATTGTTCAGTAAGGCACCTCCCCCAATGGCGACATTATCAGTGCCTTCGTTATACATGAGCGCAAAGTTCCCTATTGCGATGTTTCTGGAGCCTTCGGTGTTCCTCGAAAGTGACATGAACCCGTTGGCTATATTGCCCTGGCCCTTGGTATTTTTCCGAAGGGCATGGAACCCAGTAGCCGTATTTCTGATACCTTCATTGGCCGAAAGGGCTTCATGCCCCATGGCGGTGTTTTCGCGGCCAATGGTGTTATTCGCAAGCGCTCCGAACCCCATGGCCGTATTGTGGGAGCCGGTAGTATTTTTGTTGAGTGCAACAGTCCCCATGGCGGTGTTTTGGGAACCCTTGGTGTTGGAAGAGAGTGCCATGAATCCACTGGCGGTGTTGTTTTTTCCCTCGGTATTTGTCATAAGCGAGTTGTTGCCCACCGCCGTATTGTTAGTACCAATCTTGTTAGCCCTGAGGGAATTCACCCCCATGGCCGTGTTGGCTTGACCAGTCGTATTCGAAAGAAGCGCCGCAGCCCCCATGGCGGTGTTGAACCCAGCGGTGTTTAGATTGAGCGCTTGATACCCCATCGCGGTGTTTGAGTGGCCGGCAACGTTGTTCCTGAGAGCCTCGGCCCCCACCGCCGTATTGTTATTTCCATGGTAGGTTTCCCGCAATGCCCAATATCCGGTAGCGGTATTCCCGATTCCCGTCATGGTAGATATGTCAGTGTTCATTCGATTTAGTGCTTTCTTCCCAGGCCCTTGCGTGTTGGAGGATAGGTCTGCAATAGGAACAACCTCTACATACTCGCTATTGGATACATCACGTATCTGAACTCCACTAAATGGTCCGCCACTGGAAGACCCGACAGCCTCAAGACTCAGCCCCTTAGTAAGGAGCAGCGCTACACGGTGCAGGCCTTCTCCATCGGACACGGACAACGCCTTTGCCTCCTGGAGTGTTTCTTCATGCTGTCCCTTCTGGGTTTGGATCAACACCGCTTCCGTCTTTTCCGCTCCGATAGGGGTAAACTGCAACCAGTTCTCTGCCACTTCAACCCCAAGAGTTCCTGGCCCAATCACCACATCATCACCCCCTGGGGTGAAGAAGTGGACGGCTTGCTCCAACTCAATGGTGGACGAGGTTTGTGCCATGGCCGGCCAGACCCCCATTGTGCTAATTAGCACACATAACAACATGGTTTTCATGGTTGTTCTGGCTTTCATACTCACCTCCCTCAGGTAAGAAACCATCGTCATCTTCCATTCCAAGTAGTGGGTGGCCGTGTCGTAATGAAGGGTTCAAAGGCCTGACCGATTTTCACTATGTCGTTCCCTTCAGGCCTTCAAGGCTTGGGAGCTTTGTTTGAGAATTTTGAGGTATTCGGGATTGGCCATGTTAATTTTTTGGAGAAGTAAACTCCTTCAGATCCACCAACGGGATCCACCATACAAAAATTATTGAATAAAAGGAATAAGAAATTCAGCTAGCAGGAAGGGCTAGGCATTCGCCTCAGGCATCTTGTGTGCAGCCAGCTTCCCCCATTCCAAGAGCTGAATGATCCGGCCTAAGAGTGCTTTGGCCTGATCACCAGACAGGCCATGCTGAAGAATCACGACCATGAGTTCTTCAATGACGGCATTCTCCGTTTCGGTGAAGCGTTGTGGTGCAGAGGTGGTCGAGTCGGCAGGAGGATTCTTCCATCCAAGCTCCCAACATCTGATCGATGCGTGGGCGGTCAAGTTACGCTACGTTGCGCTAATCCGCTCAGGTTTCTCTACCTGCACGTTTCTTACTTCCTTCACAATTTCCTCTAAAATATTTCTGTCGGAAATATGCGTTGCCAGCACCGCCATAATCTTATGAACAAAGTTGCGGGCTTCCTCAAGACTCAATTTAGACTGATGCCCCCAGCGATCAGGAAAGCGGCGTTCGAGCCAAGTCATATTGGCTTGCCAGCCAGATCCGCCTTGAAGAGCAATTTGCACATTGGCAGACTCGGCGATGGCTGAGGCCTTTTTTAACGACTCCAGTAATTCCACATAAAGCGAGGTTCTACCTTCTTTTAAATTCCGCTCGGCCTGTTCCAACCAGAAATAAAACGTCGACTCAGCAATTCCCTCCAAGGCACAAGCGGTCACCGCAAAATTTCCATCTCGCATATGTTTAGACAGGGCCACAATCTTCTGCCTCGTTAAGGTGATAGGCCGGCCAGCGCGCGAGGGCATGGGCAGATGTGCGGACACTTTCTTCCCAATTGAGTTTCGATTCGCCTTTTTGGTGGAAGAAGGCTGAATGGAGTTCATCTTGCCCTTTCCTGTTCTTTTCGTTTCTGTCATTGTTTGCTCCTTAGTATATTGGGCACCATTCTTTACGGGCGAACCCACACCACAATCCTTTTCCCTTGTGCGAGAATATCAGCCCTCCATACAAATTCTCCCGCTTGGACGGTTTGAATATTATTGCCCTCAAGTTCGTTTTCTGATGACTTGGCCTGTTGGTTCTGCCCCATTTTTGGCGAGAGCGGTTCATAAGGTCTTGGGGATCTACGCCTTTCGATTGGGTCTTTGCCATGGCTTCGACGCCTTTTACCTGCTCTTTGATACAATCATCGGTATGGTTTGGCCTCGTTCACAATCCATTTTTTCTAAAAACATGAGTACCGCCCATTGATGGAGTTCCATTGAAATTCAACCGCACCGACTTTTCCCACTTGCCGGAATCGGATCTTTTGAATATGCAGTTCTACACGCTGGTCATCGGCCGCGATATCCCGGTAGACCGTGAGGCAATTGTCGGCCTTATTTCTCCAATGGGACGAACCGGAAATGTCGTATGGCGTTGGAACAGGATAGGTGCCATTGTCGTTACTTCTAAGTTTCGTGGGATGGGCAACAAACCAGACATGAACATTATGGAGCCGAGCAAACCGTCGCACCTTTGTCAGACATCGTGATATATACTCCGTCTCTGTCAAATTGGCAGGCCGTGAATGGTCCAGTTCAGTCCACGGATCAATCACCAAGCCGTTAATGCCGTATCGTGCGACCGCTTGTCGTGCGAGGTCTAATATTTTCTCAATGGTCATATTGTCTTCTGGTGGACTAAAAAAAACGAAATGCTCTTGTAACCATTTGATGCCGTCCACGAGGTCAGAATGATCCATTCGCTGTGTGGGGCCGTGCCCAAATGGTTGGCCGTTATGCTTTTCCAATAATTTGGCCATATGATCCTCTAGCGGCCAATTCTCTGGACTACAGACACCAATAACCCATCCCTGTTGATCGGCCAAATTGATAGTCATGGCATCTAACCATTCGGACTTGCCGTGGCCAGGGATGCCCGTGACAATCGTGAGTTGACCGGGTTTGACCGTATAATACTGATCCACGCTATTCCATCCAGTAGAGAGACCGCCTGTCCAGCCTTCCTTATGAAGTTGAAAAACTTCGTCGATTAAGTCTTTGGGTTCCACGATGCCAGCAATCGGCCAGGGGGTCACGTCTTCCAGGCAGGACTTGAGCCTATCTTTCCCAAGTTGCATAAGCACATCGTTAGCATCTTTGCACCCATCTGGCCATTGCACCCGATAACAGCGTTCAGGGCCTAACCGTCGGGCCAGTTCCGCCTCTAATGTTTTCCCTGGTCCGTCGTTATCCACGGCCAGCACGATATTTTTTAATCCTGATAATTCTCGTTCGCAGTTGGGAATAAATTCAAATTTGGTGTCCGTTGGTTTTGAGTTCGCAGGTGGTGCCCCATCGGGGACGCTTAAAACATTGACCACACCCGCTACCTCACACGCCAGTTTGTCGCACTCCCCTTCGACAATCACGACCCAATCAAGCCCCACCAGATCATCCAGACCATAGAATATTTTTTCCGCTCCAGCTTCCTGCATGAAGGCTTTGGCATCCAATGCCCGATATTTTATATTGACCACTTCATCATTGCGGTAGTAGGGGAACTGAATACAGTCCACTTCCTTCCCAATGCTTTGAAAATATTTTTGGGTCAAGCTAATCTGATGCCGCGTTACCAATTCCTGAAGAATGCCGCGCTTGCTGAACCACTCAAATAACCGCTCTTGGTGTTGGTCGGTTGGCTGATAGGTTGGTCGACCATACGTTTTCTTACTTCGACCTAACCCCCAATCACTAGAACCATTGAGTCCACCACTCCACTCGCAATGATGGCAATTCCATACGCCCTTCTCAGTATTGACGGATAAGCAAAGATCCTTCGGATGTTTTCTGCTGGCCGAACATTGGGGGCACGTCGTTTTGACATTGCCCGTCCGGCCCCTCGTATCAATATCGTAGTCAGCAAAGGTTTTGGTCATAACACCACCTTAATTTTTCTGGGCGTTTTATTCCCCCCAGGGAAAAAATTCTTCTTCTTTTCTTTGGTTATAAGAGGATCGGGTGACATCCTGTCACCCTTTTTGGACAAATTGTCACCGTTTCTGGTGGTAAAGGATGACAAATTGTCATCGTTTCCCACATACGTGAATTGATATTTGTGAGTCCGCTTCCGTCCTCCGCCTGTTGAAATCTTCACGAGTCCGGCTTCTTCAATCTGTGGCACAATGCGCTGAATTTGGCGTCTACTGAGTCCCGTCATTTTTGCCAAGGTTTCCACCGAAGGCCAGGCACTTCCCTTGTCATTGGCAAAATTGGCCAATACGATGGCCACCAATTTGACGTTCCCACCCACACTAAGGTTATTCATAACCCATCCGACAATTGCCCATGCCATCAGCCATTCATCCAATTCCTGATTATTGAATTACTCCGCACTAGTTTCCTTGGTTAAGATTCGGGCGATTTGACAGGCTCACGCCAACCCTTTTGAACCATCGCATCAATCACTTCCTGCGGAATACGCACCCTACGAACAATTCTGACCTGTTCGAGATTCACATTCCAATACAGTTTTCTTCATTCGCCTTCTGTGGGTTCAATAGCCTTCCGATAACCTTTGCGAATCAGGCCCTCAATGGCTTCTCGCGGAATTCTCACCAATCGCCCCAATTTCACGTACGGGATTCGCCGTTTCAGGATATCTCGTCGCCACGTGGAGGCCTTTCGACCTGTGAGGTTTTCGGCTTCCTGCACGCTTAATAATTCTTTAACAATCATCCTGCTTACCTCCTCGTACGAAACTTAGTCGCTAAAGATTGACATTCCTGCTGATTGAGGATAACAATACGGTAGACGTCTTTCAGCAATTTATCCTGCCTACAAGCACGTCTCCAAGGTTTTACAAAAGGAGCACCCATGAATGAAAAAATAGCTGAGAATCCTTATTATTTTGTTTGGAAAGTCCCAGACCAGGGATTTCAATGGAGTTGGCTGGCAAAGCCATTTTTCCCAGAGCAATCATTGGAATTGGATGAAAGATATAAAAGAAAAGTTTTGGAGTTGGACAAAAAATATGAAAGAAAAGTTGGGGAAAGGAAATTGACGACCTCCACAACCAATCAGGATGGGATTTGGCCAAAGGATGGACCGCCCTATTTACTTCAAAATTCTACAACCGCAAGACTATATAACCCTCTAGAATCGAATCCCGATCTTTTTATGGAATTTCTGAATTTAGACCTCACCCAAGACGCCATTCTAAAATTTGCCAATACTTATGGTTTTCTCAGTCAAGGTCGGAAATGTTTTGACGAGCGAGGGAACCCTGTTTTGGGGGAAAGCCTATACTTCTGGCTGTATGCAAAAGCGGAAATGAACATGCTCTTTGACATCGATCGATGGATTCATGATAAAAATCGGAAATATTTAAAAGAGATTATTCAGTGGAGCGAAAATGGAACTCGTGTAACCTTTCGCTATACCTACAAACTACAATGGGAAATCAACAATCTTTTCCCTCCACAGGCTTACCAAATTTTAGGGCAAAAGGATCCGAGAGATTCGGAATATTCAAAAAGATGGAACCGTTGGAAACGAGACGATGTAATTGCCCCAGCAAAAGCTCTTTTAATCAATCGAGTTAATAATTGCTTGCAAGGGACTTCTCTCCAGCTACTAATGAACAACAACGAAAAGATTAACCCCTATATTCATCCCATGACGTTATTAGATGGCTTGTGGCTTCAATTTTCCCAGCTTATCGCTGGGCAACGTCGCTTTCATACCTGCAAGATCTGCCATAAATGGATGGATGTGACGGACTGCCGACGAGACAAGGTAGTCCATCCTCAATGCAGCAAGCGAGAACGCCAAAGAGTGTGGCGGGAAAACGCAAAAATGAAAACTGCAAAAACCACTAAGAAAAAGGAGACAATCAATGGCGAGAAAAAACGGAAAAGATAGAGGGATTTTGGAATGGCCACCCAAGAGTGGGCGATGGCATGTCCGAATATTCCAGAATGGACGGGAACGGCGGATTCGCTGTTCGACAAAAAGTGAGGCAAAGGCCTTGTATGGCCGACTGAAAAGCGAACAGCTTTCCGGGAAGCATTTTGAGAAGCCCAAAACGATTCTCTTTCGTGACGTGGCAACTGATTATATCAACAGGATTGATGCCCGACGGAAACGAAAGGGAGATGACAAGTCCCGGATTGACCGCTGGATTTCGGAATTAGGGAATCTGGATATCAACAAGATCGGGCCACGGCATATTGAAAAAGTCTTAACGACCTTGGCAGAGGAAGGCTACCAGCCAGGGACTGTACTACGATTTTTTGGGGTGGCGAAGGCCGCGTTAAATGATGCTCGACGTTTAGGTTTATTGAAAGAAAATCCAGCTTCCAGGGTGAAGCCGCCCAAGGTCAATAATGTGCTGGTTCGTTACCTGACCACTGATCAAGAAGGAACGTTACTGGCCCATCTGCCTGACAAATATCAGCCTATCGTCATCATGGCCTCAAATTCTGGATGCAGGCAAGGTGAACTGTTACGGCTGAAATGGTCTGATGTGGATTGGCATGCCGGGATCTTGACTATTCGGGAAACCAAGACGGGGGATTCTCGAAGGATTCCGATGAATTCCACGGTCCAAGACCTACTAAGCAATATCCAGAAATCCTCGGAGGTTGCCCCTCAGGAGCGAATCTTTCCCCTGGATGCTCGTTATCTCAGGCGAGCCTTTGATAAGGCCGTGGATGCCTCAGGATTGGCTCCGTTCCGGTTTCATGACCTCCGGCATACCTTTGCCTCACGGCTGGCCATGCAAGGAGCCAATGACCGAACGTTGATGGCCTTGGGTGGGTGGAAGAGTCCAGCCATGTTGTCACGCTATGCCCATCTCAGTCCGACTCATTTATGGAGCGCGGTGGAAGGCCTCACAACCTTTTCGGGGAAAATTTCAGATGGAACCGTGACTAAAACCGTGACTGGGAGGAGTGAGGAAGAACCAGAAGATATGCAAGTGGTTGATATTTCTGGTGAGCCGCGTGCGGCTCGAACGCACGACCCTCGCCTTAAAAGGGCGATGCTCTACCAACTGAGCTAGCGGCTCACCGAGGTCGCGATGCTAACAATGGGCCCAGTGGTTGTCAAACGTACGGAAGAAATAGCCACCATTTTCGAAAAAATTATTTTGCCCGTTTTTTGGCACGCCCGAGAGGATTGCGAATAACAATGGTCGCTTCACGTTTGGAGCCAGTCGAAATCATATCAATAGGACAGGAAGCCAGTTCTGCCACACGAGCCAAATACTTTTTGGCGGTAGATGGTAAGGTTTTATATGCTGTCATCCCGGTCGTATCGGTAGACCAACCATCCCACCGTTCATAAACCGGCCGACAATTCATCAACACATCCAAATCCGCGGGCATTTCCCGATACAACTTTCCCTGATGACGATAGCCCGTACAAATCTTCAATTCTGTGCATCCATCCAACACATCGAGTTTCGTCATCGCCAACGACGTTAATCCATTC
>JAJDBR010000081.1 GCA_029261275.1 Nitrospirales bacterium | reverse complement strand
GGCGGCGCTGGACTGTTGTTTAATTTAGCCAAAGAAAAATTAGGCGCCGGGGACTTTCAGCAGCTCGCCGACAAGATTCCAGGCGTCAGTGACCTCTTAGGAGCTGCCCCCGCTCCTTCCACAGCCGCCTCGGCAGGGAGCGATGTGATGGGAGCGCTAGGAGGCGTCGCGGCTTCACTCGGGGCTGGTGGGTTAGGCGGCAAAATGGAGGGATTAGGCAATCTCGCCAATTTGGCAAGTGGATTTTCTCAACTGGGACTGAGTTCAGACATGATTGGGAAATTTGCCCCCATTGTGTTGTCCTTTGTCCAAAATCAAGGCGGCGATGGGATTAAAAGCCTGTTGGGAAATGTGCTAAATCCCTCTGCATGATGCAAAGATTTAGCGACGTTTTCCTACCCAATTTCAGTATGTACAACCTACAAGGATAATTAGGATGGATACTTTTCCCCCTCGACCTCAATTCGGTCATGTTTTTTCTCGGCTACTCTTAGGGTTCTTGTTGGTCACTTCACTCCCTTTTCTGGGTTGTCAAAGTGCGTATTACGCCGGCATGGAGAAAATGGGTTATCACAAGCGCGATTTAATGGTGAGCGATGTGGAAAAAGCCCGAGATGCTCAACAAGAAGCCAAAGAGCAATTCAAGTCTGCATTGGATCGTTTCACAACGGTCCTCAATGTCAAAGGCGGGGAGCTCCAAGAGAAATACGACACGTTGAACGGGGAATATGAACGCAGTGAGGCGAAGGCAAAAGCGGTCCGTGATCGGATTGCCTCCGTGGAAGATGTGTCAAAGGCGCTCTTTACTGAATGGGAAGCCGAGCTCAAAGAATATTCGAGCGCCAGCTTGCGCAAGAGCAGTCAAAGCAAGCTGACTCAAACCCGCACACAATATGCTCGGCTCATCAAGGCCATGAAGCGGGCGGAAAGTAAAATGCCTCCGGTCTTAGCCAAGTTCAAGGATCAAGTCCTCTTTCTCAAACATAATCTCAACGCGCAAGCCATTGCCTCTCTCAAGGGAGAATTGGGGGCAGTTGAAAGTAATATCAATATTCTGATCAAGGAAATGGAAACTTCCATTCAACAGGCAAATGCTTTTATTTCATCGATGAATAAGGGCAGCGCCTAAATTTCACCGTCCCCACCGAGAGGAGATTTCCCATGGGTATTATTTCCTGGATTGTGTTTGGGTTAGTGGCAGGATTTTTAGCCAAATTTATTATGCCGGGCAAAGATCCAGGTGGGATCATCATCACCATTCTGATCGGTCTCGTCGGAGGAGTCCTGGGAGGATTTATTGGAACGATGATCGGATGGGGCGATGTCGAAGGGTTCGATATTCGAAGCTTAGGCCTCGCCATTGTAGGTGCCTGTATTTTGTTATTTGGCTACCGAAAAGTTCGAGGCGCGTAGATGCCCCCCTGGTCCTACTATGAGGATGAAACAGAAGTCATTCAGAGTTTTCTACTCTATCGGATACTCATACTCCTCTTCCTTTTTACTTCGCTCAGCCTTTTCTAACAACGAACTCAATCTTTTGACTTGGGCATTCTCTTTCAGGTCTGCTGAATTTATTCAGCAGGCCTGAAAAAATTTCCCCCCTTTCCTTACCCCTGATTGAAACGTCAAAACCCGCATCAATAGAGAGGAAAAGCCGTCGTAAAATCTGCCATTATCAACATCCGTGGCTCATTTCTGTGGATAAATATTTCAGGAAAGTCAATTAGCAATACCGTTAACTCAACCTGGAACAAATCAAGAGAGGAAAGTCAAGAAAAAAGTCACATCATACCTTTACGACTACTCCAAAAATTCCACACCACAAAATATGGTGGTGAATAAATATTTCCATACAATGCCTAAATACTAGGCAATCAGCTCAAACCTTGGTCATTACTTGCGAAATGCATCGAAACCTATCAATCGCCACCATGTTATCCACAAATTTTGTGGAATGTATTTTTCATGTATGGCCCATATTTTGCCCTATTGCCATATTGGGATATTTTCCTTTTTTCCTGTATCCAAAAGCTTCGTCCGCATACAAGTTTTCCCAGATGATCCTGGATATTCCCACTTAGCTAATTGACGGGAAAATGATAGGAAACCCTTGTGTCATAGACTTTTTGACAATTCCATACATATCCTTTCTCGTGAGATCCTATTCATATGAGAATGAGTGTAGATTCAAATCATGAGGAATTCGTTACTCTCATAAAAAAGGTTGGGTATTGACCTTCGTTTTCAATTTTGATACAAGCCCATTCATCTTTCCGTTCTCAGCCTTCCTACTTCTTTCCATAAAATTTATTCTTCGGAAGGGTTCATGATGTCCGAACAAGTACACACACTTTGGACAAGGCGGGGCTTCCTCAAAGCATCATTTGCCGGAATGATGCTTCTTGGCAGTCGTCTCCTATTGCCTGACTCAGCATCTTCATATTCACGTCCTGAAGGTGAGCTACGTCTATATAACGTGAATACGAAAGAACGGTTGACCGTCAAGTATAGGAATCGATCGGGTCACTACGACCAAGGAGCCTTAAATGACCTTAACTATTTCTTACGTTGTCCACATTCCAATCAAATCTGTGAGATGGATATTCAGGTCATAGAAGACTTGAATCAGATAGAGAAACTGGTGGGGAAAGGACACGAAATTCGTATTTACTCCGCCTACCGTTCACCCTCTTACAATGAGCTGTTGGTTCGTCTTGGTCGAGGGGCCGCACCAAAGAGTTTACATACCACTGGGCAAGCCATCGACTTTTCGATCTCTGGCGTACGCCTCTCACGCGTACGCCGAGCCGCGTTCAAACTCAAACGAGGCGGAGTCGGCTATTACCGACGACAAGGATTTATCCACCTCGATTCCGGCCCAATCCGCTACTGGTAAACTATCCCGCCAACTTGGTCTCAGGACTATTACCCATTGGCATTGACCATATGGATGGTTCGTTGAGGAAAAGGGATGCTCAGCTTTTCTGCATCAAATCGTTGTTTGAGTGTTTTAGTGAGATCAAATTTTACTGGCCAATAATCGCCGGCTTGACACCAAACTCGGATGGTCAGATCCACTGAACTTTCCCCAAGATTCCCCACCACAACCATTGGCGCCGGATCAGTTAAGACTCGCGCATCGACCTTCACCACATGTTCTACCACCGCCTGGGCCTTGTCGATATCATCACCATAATCAATACTCATCACTAAATCGACTCGCCTAGTCTCATGGTGGCTGTAATTTTTCACAACCGTCCCCCATACCTGACTATTAGGCACAAGAATCTGCACATTATCGGGTGTGGCCAATTCCGTGACAAATAAGGAGATCGACTTTACCGAGCCTTTAATACCTGCAGTCTCTACAACGTCACCAGTTTTAAAAGGCCGAAAAGACAAGAGCATGACCCCGGCCGCCACATTACTCAATGTCCCTTGCAGAGCCAGACCAATGGCCAAACTCGCCGCCCCTAATACGGCAATCAAACTGGTCGTTTCGATGCCAAATTGCCCCAGGACCGCAAGCACGGTGGCAATTAAAACCCCATACCGTGCGAAATTCGACAGGAATCCTTTCAGCGTTTCATCAACTTTTCCTGATCTACCTAGCCAATTTCCTACCCTCTTCTGAACCCAATTGGCCACCATTTTCCCGACAATCAAAATAAGAATGGCACCAATCACCTTCAGGCCATACGTCGTTAACAAAGTAATACCTTCTTTCATTGCTTCTTCCATGACAAACCCTCCTTTAAAAAAACGGGAAACTTTCACGATGGCAGGACTGACAACCTTCGGCGTTCCTACACCTGTGACCTGGCGGCCACAAAAAGAACGTAATTGATAATCAGGACTATGTAAAGAAATCTAGGATGAAATAATCAGGAAAAAGATTGAGGGAGAGACGATGATTGTCAATCAACGCAGGTCGAATGTCAGGGCCACCTCTGATGGCCCTGACAAGGATAAGAGACAACTGCTACCGTTCACCGCGCATGCGGCCTAACCAATGCTCCATTTGCTTTCCTGCGGCTTCTCGTCCACCCAATCCAAAGGAGAGAGCAATCGCGACCGCAATGGCTCCAAGCGTTAAACCAAAAGCTAGATTGACGATATCGTCAGCCAAGCCCATGGCACGGAGACCCATAGCGAGAACGAGTCCCAAAATCGAAAATCTGGCAATGCCTGCCAACATGCCAGCATTGCTTCCTCCTACACGTTGTATCGCTTCGCAGGCTATATTCGATAACCAGAATCCTACCCCAATAATCGCGGTCCCTAGCAAGACTTGTCCACCAAATTGAATAAACATCGCGACCAATTGCGACAGTTGTTCAAATCCCAATCGGTTGGCAGCCTCCACTGTCGCAAAGAGCATGATAAAAAAGACGATGACCTTTCCGACCAATTGAGAAGGTGTGACTCCTTCAAAAACTTGCCCAATGCCAACCTTGGACGGCAGTTGGTCAAATCCCATGCCTCCTAACAAATTACTGATGAGATGAGAGATCAATCGCGACACAAAAAAGGCCACCGCAAGAATGATAGCCGCCGCAAATATATTGGGAATCGCACTCATCATCGAACTGAGCATTTGTGTGGCTGGGACCGTAATGACTTCAATATTGAGGGCCTGAAGGGCCGCAATAAGGGCGGGCACAAAAATCAATATATAGATGACTAACCCCACCAGCTTCGACAAGGACATCGTGCCTCGGAGGCCCACCTGCTCTCCCATTCCATCCGCTCCACCCGCGGCTAAGAGATTACTCACTAAATCTCGAACAATCTTGGCCACGAACCACCCTACTCCCCCAATAATCAGAGCACCAAACACATTGGGAAGCATTCCCATCATCTCATTGACCATACCCTGAACTGGAGCCAAAATCCCTTCAAGTTCCAACGTGCCAAGAATTCCAGGGAGGAACAACAAGATAATCAGCCAAAACAACACATTCCCCAAGTTCTCGCTCATGGGACTCATCCCTGCTTCTGAACTGAGTTTGTCATCCAAACTCGTCGCCTGTAAGGCTTTGCTGACCAGCGTCCTCACCACAGTGGCTAACACCCATGCCACTAAGAGCAGGACTCCTCCCGCGACAATTTTGGGGGCAAAGGCCAATACTTGATCAAGAAAACCACGTAACGGCCCAGATACCAATTCCAAATTCAAGGCATTGAAAAATCCCACCAACACAAACAGCAAGACCAAATAATACAGTGCCGTTGCCGTCCCACCCTCAACATCCATCTGAGTTCCGGTCGTCGTTCCCAATCGTTTATTCAATTGGAGAAGGCCGAGTCCCTTCCGAACTCCAGCCCGAATGACGGTGGCGACAAACCATCCAATGATGAGAACCCCTAATGCTCCCAGAATACCAGGCAGGGAAGAGCCAAGCGTCTCCTGTAATGTCTCCGTTAATTTGGTCATGTCCATGGATGACTCCTATTCATGAAGGTTCACTGTGGTAGACCAATAATTCTGGCTGTTGACATCAAACCGGTTGATGGTCACTCAACCATATCATGACCACGTTTAATGGCGAGAGGAATCGTCATGTCGCAATACAGACATTCATGATTTCCAGGCTTTTATAAACTCATTGTACGCTTATTCCATATAACCGTATTGCGTCAATAGCCTTTTTGTTATGCAGAAGTTGTCCATCCTGTCGCAAATGCGAAGATTATGCAAGGGATTTGAACACCCACATTCCCAAACGCTTTTAAAAAACCAATTGTGGAGCTGCGAAAAGAAGTTTTTAAAAAATCACATACGTGAAGAACAGAACCTCAAAAAAAACCCTGGGCGACTCTGTAAGCTTCCCCGTCAAGCGGACAGTTCATAAATAGAGTTTTGAGGCGGTGAGTGTGCATATATACAGGGTGCTGTGTGCTGGAGAGAAGCGTGAGGCCGTTGCTCATTGTAGATCGTCATCCACTGAGCGG
>JAJDBR010000009.1 GCA_029261275.1 Nitrospirales bacterium | reverse complement strand
CGAAGCCTTTTTGGTTATTCGCGGCCAAGATCTCGTGACCGAGGATGAAATCGTGGCAGATGGGGATAGCATTGAAGTCCGTCCCGTCATTTCTGGAGGGTAGCCTATGAAGTGTCGAAAATGTCCTCAACGGGCGGTTTTAGGCCTGCCTCGCCACAATACCGCCTTCTGCGGACCCTGCCTGACAGAATTCATTCGAACTCAAGTGCAGCGAGCCATCAAATCTCAAGCCATGTTTTCTCCGGAAGATCGCATTTTGGTTGCCGTCTCTGGCGGAAAAGACAGCTTGACCCTGTGGGAAATTTTGCTCAAGCTCGGCTATCGTGTGGATGCGCTTTATGTGGATTTAGGTATAGCGGGGTATTCGGAACGGTCTCACGAAAGAGTGGAACGCTTTGCCCGTGATGTCGCCAAAGCCTGTGGCTCGAAACTCCTTATTCATACAGTGCAAGAAGATGCCGGCGCTGGGATTAAAGAATTGGCCGCTCTCGTCAAACGTCCCACTTGCTCGGCCTGCGGCACCATTAAACGTTACCAATTCAATCGAGTGGCATGGGAGAACAAGTACGATGTGATGGCCACAGGCCATAATTTAGATGATGAAGCAGCACGTCTTTTAGGGAATGTGTTGAATTGGCAGGAAGAATATCTCCAAAAGCAATCTCCGACCTTACCCGCTTCGGTCGAGGGGTTTGCCAAGAAGGTCAAACCGCTCTATCGCCTGACTGAACGGGAAATTGCCGCCTATGCCGTCGTAAACCGAATTGATTATTTAGTTGAAGAATGCCCCATGGCTAAAGGCGCGAAGATGTTAGTCTACAAAGATGTACTCAACAGGTTGGAAGCCGGATCGCCTGGAACGAAACACCGTTTTTATTGGGGATTTTTAGAAAAACAAAAAAAGGCTTCTGCCTCTTCACATGCATCGGTAGCTGATAGGGACCAAACCACTCTCCTACCCTGTGAGACCTGCGGCCAACCTACGACGGCAGGTACCTGTTCATTTTGCCGCATGATGACCCGCGCCAAAACTCCTACTCGTCGCTAACTCGAAAGCATTTCCCCCTACTCAAACAACCTCGTGTCAATTGAATTAACCCATGATCGCCACCAGATCACGAAACAATCTACTCCCACCTACCGTAAGTGATTCCTCTAAGATTTCAACTTACAACTGGACTTCTTTAAAGAGCTTAGCTCTCAACCCTTACCTTCTTTGTGGAAGGCCCAGTCAGAGGCAATGAAGAATGTCGTCGAACAAAGAATCATTTTCCCTGCTTTTAAGTGTTGTAATTTTCTCAAACACAGAATATAGTGCCTGCCATTTATGACAAAGAAAACGATACACCCTTGGAACCCATGATTCATTTATTTATTAGCCATTTAAAAGGAGCCTTCTATGCCTGAAATTAGAAGAATGCCGCTCGAACTCTTCCCGCCATTCGCGAGTGACGTGCCAACACTTATGGATGAATCAGTTACGGCGATGGAGACATACAAAGATCACCTCTTGGGTCTACGATGGCATGAATTACACAATCAAAGTGCAATATTGGCTGGTGTGGCTGACAAAATATTGCGTGACATTCAATCGCGAAGTGATCTAGAGGAAATAGGGGCAAAATCCTTGTCGGACACTGATAGCGGAATGCGTCGTTTCTTTTCTGCCCTTGCGTCAGACAATTCGACCGAAGCCACTCAAACCAAAAATGACTTATTGGCTGAACTGACCCAACAATTGGGCGGTGATGCCACCGCCGCACAAGCCGCTCTTGATGCCTTACTTGATAGTAGCGCCCCATTATTTAACAGGCGAAAAATGCAAAAATCTAGTATTGCTGATGATCAAGACTTATTGGTGCCAACCTACGCACAACTTTCAGCTGCCGCAAATTCTGCTACGGTAGAAGCCTCAATACGCCTGGCATATCGCAAAACGGATCAAATCCTCCCTCAAGCTACCCTCGAAGAGGGTGACAATTCACTGGTCAACCGTGAGATCGATAAATTGCAACAAATGCATGATGAGGTCATCAATCGACTCTATGGGTTATTAACCAATGACACAGAAGGATCAAATAGCATTGGTTTTCTCGAAGCCTGTACGGCTGAACAAACACGTTTAGCCAAAATTTTACCAGTAAGCGCTATGATATCAGGAAGTTACTTGGCTTTGTTTCAGCGTACGCCCGCAGCCAATGAGAAATCTGCACAGTCATCACAAGCTGTAAATTTATTCGAAAAAATAGAACGCCTTCGGGTGTTGCATGCCTATACAGGAATGGTAAGGGCTGAAATGGCAACCGTTGATCCCGGCCGCTGGTATAGCCATGAGAAAAATCGAGTGAGTTCGCGGGAAGCCCTGACCAATCGACCACAAGGCACGCCTACCACTATTGCGGGGCTGAGTAATACAAGCCTGCCGACTGGTGAGTTTATTGCGGTAAAAGGAGAAGTGCAGAATCTCCGCATCGAAGATGATCCCTCTCCCCCAAAATTTTCTACCTTTTTTGATTTAGTTGATATTGAAACAGGAGAAAAAACTCAAATGCGAGCCCATATGTTTAGCCTGATTAACAACGGGTTATCCAACGGAGCCGCTGCTCATATACACGGGTTTTTACGGAAAAATGAGCCTTGGCTGACAAATGTAGGACTAGACATTGATCGCCTGAGTCTGACGACCTTAAACAACAATAGCTGGTTTGACGATATCACGTACCGTGTGCGGCGATATTACAGACTCTATATCGATGAAATGAATATGTTTTTCACACCGTATATGGGCGAATAAGGAGAGGATACCTATGCCTTGTGATTCACAAAGAAACCGAATGAACGACAAAAAAGATGCCTGGGACAATGCTAAGACAGATTTAGAGACCGCTAGAGCGGCCGCTTTAATAGCAGATGCCGCAATGGTGGGATTTTGCGAGGCAGCCATATTAACGGGAGGAACCGTAGTACCACTCGATGTAGCTTGTGCCGGTGCTATTATTGCACTCGCCATAGCCGCCGCCAAATTTGAGGGAGCCAAGGAAAAAGAAAAAACCGCCAAGAATGCCTATAACAAAGCGAAAAACGAATATGACAACTGCATGTCGAAACAAAAACCCGCTAAAGCGGCATAGACCACGATTATGCAATTCATAGCGAACCTGCGAAAACAAACCATTGATGCCTTTACGGAGTTGGGATTTAAGCCCAATGGTTATTTGTTATCGACTCACCGTGCTACCCCAAGTGCCTTACGTCAAGCGGCTATCGTCCGTGCCCAAGGCGTCGACCTGTTCGCTGACAATGGCACCAAAGAGCATATTGAAGCGGTACTCGAGATGTTCAGAGAACCTGCCAAGGCTATTAATCAACAGATGTCCGCAATTAGGCGCACGTTGGGGAAAATTCCCAGAGGCCTGGCCATCCCTCGATCCTTAAGAAAACAAGCCGCACAACTCGCTAAAAAAGTCGTTGCCGAATGTACCCGCCGTTCAGAGTCTATCGACACTGAGGCCTTAGTCACTGCTCAACTTTCAATGAATCCTACCCATATGATTGCCCAAGAAGATTTTGCCACGGCATGTTTAGTGGGCTTGGGGCTCGAACGCTATATCACGGGTTGGCGGATTGATAAAATTCGACAACGAAACCGTCGTTCTATTCGCCTCTATCAACGTGTCGCCAAAGATCCACGTTGTCAGCACACGAAAGTTTTTGCGGTATTAAGCGCCATGGATTTTAACACGGCCCGTGCGGCAGGACGGCTAGCTGCGAAGAAAGGCATTACACATGTAGCGATCGGCATGGTGGGTATTATGCGTGATGCACGGGCAACCAACTTTTTTGTCTTGGGCCGAAGAAATTTCACCTTACCTCAAGCAACACCAAGGCGATATGCCAGATTTGCAGAGTTGGTATTAGGCTTACGCGTGGGCTATGACGATGAAAAAATTAAGCTTGAATCTTTTCATGCGTTAGGATTGGGCGCGGCTCCAATGTTACCTTTTTTAGCACTGGCGAAACAGCAGGTGGCTTCAGTCACGTTAGATGCCAGCAGTCCTATTCATGATGCGGTAAAATCTCGAGTCATGTACGAATATTCAAAAGCCGCTGATCGAGTCAGTTGTATACAGGCCGTACAACGTATTGTAGAAGGTGGGCAATGGAAATTTGACACCCCGTTCTTGAAGAAATTTGGCCAAACGTTTGTCCATGACCCACCTTCGGCTCGAAATTGGTGGCACGATCAAGGGAAACCAAAAATCACCAAGGCCGCCCTGAAAAACTCTGTTGAATTTCAATCATCACTCCCGTTATTTACACGGGTCGATCGAGATTTAACTCGTTCCGCTAGACACACGCATGTTGCCCACAATCATTTCGTCATCAGTCAATTGGCCAATCAGCTACGGGCCAGCCCCGCTGTGTCCCAAGTCGCCACTTCCACCATCAATCAGATGTTGAAACACCATTCCACGATCATCAAGCGCGGCATAACCGCCATGCAGTATATTTTTTCCAAAGCGAGAATCTAAAGGGATCAACAGTCCTAATAAGAGGACGCTTCTCTTTTATTGGATTTGAATAAGACAGGGTAAGCGCTCAATCGCTTCGTTGCTAGATGATGGTGCAGGTGTTTTCCTTTTCGGGGCATGACCAGAATGCTGTCAGATTAGGTAACACGGACCCTGCCAACCAGCTTAACGAATGGCGTAAAATTGAAGAACACAAAACTATTCTTGGTAGAGACGGACTTTTACCTTCTTGCCCTTAATTCTTGTCCGTCCAAGCACCTTCATAATGTTCTGAGCCAATTCTTCTGGCACCTTCACCAGCGAAAAATCATCCGAGATTTTAATGGGGCCGATCACATTTGAATTAATCCCAGCCTCATTGGCAATGGCTCCGACGAAATCTCCAGGGCGGATGCTCGCATTTTTCCCGGCACTGAAATGCAAAGTGGCCATACTGGCAGATTGACCTGACCGACCTGGACGCTCGCGCCTGCCAACTGGCCTACTCGAACTTCCCCCTGTCTTTGGGCCTTGAGCCCAACCCGGGGGCTCCCGTCTCGGACGCCGTGATGTTGAAGCTCTCTCCTGTGTACGATCCTGTATAGTGGGAATCTCTTGCTCTTTTGGGGCACCGTCTTTGGCCCCGGAGGCCAGTTGGATGGCAGCCGCGGCCACATCGGCCGGATTGAATTTTTCAGTCAATTTGTCGACCACGTTTCGGAATCGATCAAAATTATTGGCCTTAAGGATTTCCTGAATAGACACGGCAATTCGTTCCAATCGTTTAGCTTGAAGGTCGGCCACTGTCGGGAGGGTCGCCATCTCGATGGTCGATTTTGTCAAATGTTCAATATTCTTTAACAGCCAGCGTTCGCGCGGTTCGACCAGACTTACCGCTTCTCCACCACGTCCGGCACGTCCTGTCCGCCCAATACGATGGACATAGGCCTCGGGAGATGTTGGAACATCGTAATTCATCACATGCGAGACGTGAGAAATATCCAAGCCTCTAGCGGCCACATCCGTCGCAACAAGCAGTTCGGTTTGCCCAGAACGAAACGACTGCATCACTCGATCACGTTGAGCCTGATTCATGCCCCCATGAAGACCTTCGCCACGATACCCTCGACTATTGAGCATAGAGGTCAACTCATCCACTTCAAGGCGCGTTCGACAAAAGACCAATGTGGATTTCGGAGTCGTCATATCCAAGATACGGGCCAACGCGGCCACTTTGTGTTGTCGAGCCACCAGATACGCCGTCTGGCGCACCAGAGGAGCCACCCCAGACTTGACGGGTTCTTTCGCAATTTGAATTTCAACAGGGTCTTGTAAATGCCGGCGCGCAATAGACGCGATACGGGAGGGCATGGTCGCTGAAAACAATGCCGTCTGCCTCGTCTTGGGAGTCTGTTGAAGAATGGCATCAAGATCTTCGGCGAATCCCATATTGAGCATCTCATCGGCCTCGTCCAAGACAACCATCTGCAACTCTTGAAGCTGAAGGCTCTTGCGACGGATATGGTCCAACGCCCGCCCAGGCGTTGCCACAATGACATCGACACCTCGTTTCAATGCCAACAGTTGTGGTCTGATCGCCGCACCGCCATAGACCGCAAGGGTAGCGACACGGTTTTCTTTGCCATAACGTTCGACCGCTTCGCACACCTGCATGGCTAACTCACGAGTGGGTACGAGAATCAAGACGGAAGGATGTGCTTGTCGAGTCGAATGAGCAAGGCGCTGGAGAAGCGGCAGGGTGAAAGCGGCCGTCTTCCCGGTTCCTGTCGCGGCACGACCCAAAAGATCACGTCCGTCCAAAAGCGGGGGAATTGCCTCCTGTTGAATTGGCGTAGGCTCTTCATATCCCAGCGTTTCCAGGGTGGTGAGGAGGGCCGCTTCAAGACCGAGAGATGCGAAACCGGGGGAGAAGCCTTTCATGGTCGGAGTCGTGGGTGAGTCTTTCTTGCTGTGTTTCATAGACTGTCTTGCAAACCTTTCTGAATGAGTGACTGGTATAGGGTTCAGGCCAAATCTTGCGAGGCTAATATGGGTTACGTCGTCGTAAGCAAGGAGGAGGGCCTAGGCATCGTAGCTCAAGTCACTACATTGCCATATTTGCCATACGGGATAACATCGGTCTTTAGCACCATTCAACCCGTTATCAGGCCAAATCAAGATGGGCTGAACCTCAACGAACTCACGCTTGTTTAACCTTAGGTTTCAATACATTAGGGTGGCTATTTTTCCCATTTGCGTCCTATTCTATTCCAACGTCCCCCTTCCTTCCGAAAATTCAACGAGTCTATATATTTGTAAACCCCTCCTTTTGATGAATAGCCTAATTTCAATATTCGTAGTGAAATAATCAATATGCTTCCCGCGCTCACAAAGACCATAAGAAAATTCCGACTCCAACTCCCAATAGCCCTAATGACGGTGCTGCTCAGTCCTCTCGCCATCACGGCCGAGCCTCATGATCAATCATGTGAGACCGCTCAAAAGCAAATTGAGCAAACGCAACACACCCTTCTCCCCTTGAAGCAACAGCAACAACAGATCCAGCAACGCGTTCGAACTCTCTACCAAGAACTATTCGTTTGTAATATGAGTACGGCATTATCTCTAGAACAACAAAACCATTGCGCTCACCTTCAAGACGAAGCGGGCCTAAAATTCCAGGCCATGATCGCTGCCATAACACTCACTCACGAGGCATCTCAACAACTGGCTCGCCAAACTCGCCAATTCCAACTCGCCTGTCCAGCCAATACTGAGGATATATCCCTCAAAATTGCTAGGCTGGAACAATCCTAAAGCATATTTTTCTTTTCAGATTTTTTAGACTTCGCGCTTAGATTGTTAGAAATAAAGTCTCAAAAGGTGGGGGCAAATCACATGATGAAGAGATAGGTTTTTTCTCTGGCGGTCCAAATTTTCATCCCATTTCCAGCCTAATATAACCGAGCAATTAGAGAAATCACCTTCGTGAAAAATCCATTACTAGAGGTGAATCCTCATGCGCCACCTAACATTGATTAATAATATTCATCGCTGAGGTTTACGTACCGGATGACGGAAAACACATAAATGCTGGAAAATGCCCGTTGGGGCAAAACCTCATTTTAGAAAGACAGCAGTTGCCAAAGCCGACTCTCATTTTCATGGGAATGACAGAGAACGGAGATTCTCGCCGTCGTAGGAAAGACATGGAAAAAGGTAGATTATTCGGGGAGTTCGATACCGCCGCCTTCGAGGTCGGTGTCGATGCCGGTCAACTCCATTTTATTGCCGACACGCCACCATTCGGCAGACACTTCGGAAAGCGTTCCTTTTGATGTATAGAATTTTGCAGCGGGAATGTTCACCGTTTGATTTTCCGCTTTGTGAATTTCCATGACAACGGTTTTCAATGTTGTATCTTCGACCTTCAGCATTTCGGATGTACTCGTGAGCAGAAAACGGTCATTAGGATTGGTTTCCCATGCATTTTGCTTTAAGGTAGCCACTTCCGTGCCTGTCGGCATAAACACCCCCATTGAGAGTGCCAAAGGTTTGTCCTCTTCCGGTAATTCAATGCGAAGCTGCTCTTTGCCATGAGCTAAAAAGGTGCCATTTGTATTTCTGAGCGTATTGGTTCCTAATTGAATATCCACCAAACCGTCCTCCTAGCATTCAAAAAATTATCCCCTCAATTATTCCTGAGAATTATCACATAATTCAAGTATTTTGGCCAAGAATATAATCAAGCCCTAGCCCCCCTAAGGGTCTCTGACTATGAGAATGAAGTGGGTTCAGTTGGTGTAGGCAGGTCTTTGCCTTTGAGCAGCAGCAAACAACCCAGGCCAATCACAATCCAAAGAATTTCGCGTAATCGCCGAAGCAACGCAAATGTAATTCCCGTCACTTCCGTATACCCGAAGCTCATGAGCAGAAGCGTGTAGCCACCTTCTTGGGCGCCCAGGCTCCCAGGGATAAAAAAGGTGCCTCCTTTGATAAAAACCGTGAGGGCCGCAATCGAAATCGATGTCCACATATCAACGCTGACGTCCAAGTAATATAAAATTGCGTAGACCTCCAAGGTTTCGCAGAACCACGCCAGAAAAAACGTTCCCAAGGCGAGATAAAATGTCCGACGGTTCTCAGAATAGAACCGTCGTATCGTCGCATCCATGTCTTGCAATTGGGATTCTCGTTTTTCAAGAAATGCCAATCGGATGCCACATGCTCGCAAGAAGGTCAAACAGCCCATGCCCAGGCCATAGCGTTGAAACATTACTAACAGGCCCACGCCAAAGGCTAAGAGGCCCAGACTGACTAACATGGTCACCCAGTCATGACTGGCTTCATCGATAATCCAAAACGCTAAACCCAACCCGAGTAAAATAAACAGCACTTGCGCCACTGTCATGGTCGTCTTCGCGATAATGACCGAGGCCATTCCCTCGACCATGGGTACGCCATACCGTTTGAGTAAATAGGCTTTCAGGGGTTCTCCGCCCACATAGGCGGCCGGAGTCGTAACATTGACCGTTTCTCCGGCCATTCGAATGGCAAATAAACGGAAGAACCCAATTTTTTCAGCATACTTTCCTAGAGTCAGTCGCCAACCCCAAGCTTCGAGCCCATAAACGAGGATCATGGGGAGCAGGATGATGCTGAAAGCAAGTGGACCGAGTTGAGACGCGGCGTGAAGGATTGGTTCGAGACCAATGAATAAGACCATCCCGACCAGGGCAACAAGCCCTATGATCAGGAAAACCAGTTTAACCACGAGAGATGAGATTTCGACGGAGGAGCCAAGCCATTGACATGACAAAGAACCATGAGCCAATCGCGGCTAAGGCTAGAAACCAATGAAGGAGACCAAAACCTGCACAGATCAGAACGACGACGGAAAAGTCTCGATTGGCAACATGGCCCAACATAAACTCAAGTTTATGACGTTGGCGTTCCGATAATTTCCCCCAATCTCGTTGACGAGACCGTAATTGCCGAGCGACGTTCACCAATAATAAGGACACCACATTGGCCAAGACGGCTGAAGCTCCCAATATAAGTGGCAGAGACATCTGCTCCCATGGCCCTTGAAGATACGCCCCGCATGCAATACCGACGAAGATCGCAGCATGCACCACGTTATCAGCCCAAATATCTAGTTCCTGGCCAAACTTGGACTCAGAAAACGTCAGCCGAGCCACTTCCCCATCACAACAATCAATAATCACCGACAATTGAAAAAGCAGGGCACCGATTAACGCCAATTCCCAAGAGCCAGGAACGAAAAACCCTGCTGCGACCAAGCCCACCACCATCGACATCATCGTAATCCTATTGGGTGTCCATCGCAGCTTCAAGAAGAGTCGCGTAAACAGACCAGAACACTTGCGATTGAAATACCGATCCACCAATCCGTCCAGGCCGCCTTTTAAAGTCTGGAGGGAACGGACTAACGTTTGTTCAGCCAATTTTGGCCCTTGGGGGCCACGTACATCTCTAAACCAATGTGTGGCGCCCGGAATAGTCTGAACCGTCCCTTCAACGGCAGCCTGCTCCAAGGCTAAACGCAAAGGGTTCGTCCCACTGGCATGCAACACTCCTGATATCCCCAAGAGACGTCCGGGTAACACCATCAAATCACCAACAATGGGCAATGATGAACTGGCAGAATCCTTAATTGGCGTAGGTGCCACAGGCGGATCACGAAACATCACAGAAGAAGAGGAATGGCCCTCAATGTCCTTAGGCTTGATGACAATATTCGGGTTACCCGCATAATACCCCTCCTCAGAGCGACCCACGACCACCACCGCATTTCCCTGTGCGCCTTCATGGCGTAATCGTTGGATGAGGGAAGAAGAAAATACGGTATGACAGCCCACGACCATACAGGCGCCACTGAATTCATCCGCTAGCACTTCCCAGGTTTGCGGATCATGCGGAGGAAATTCCCGCACGGGCAACCAACGAACCGCCGCCTGCAAGCGACTATCCTCACGCAATAATTCGCGTAAGGCCGGCTCTTCCTTCCCAGCCAATACCCAAATTTGGGAGATCCCGCCTCGTTGTAAAGTCAAGACGGCTCGTTGAAAGAGGGTCATGCCGCCAACACGCATCAGCGGACTAGGCATGGCTTGTCCAGAATCCGTGGCCCCCGAAGCAAAGACTCCAGAGGACGTCAACAGAATGGCGGTATCAACAGCATCCGTGGTTTCTTGTTTGAGAATCCCGTCCATGACTATGCACTCATGACATGCACACCTTAAATAACCGGAATGGCTGAAGTTGTGTGTTTGAGACGTTCTATTGCGGGCAAAATCTGTTGAGTTCCTTTGAGAACATCTTCAGGAAAATCGATTTCGATCCAGGGCAATCCCCCAATTCTCTCATACCCAACCGACACATCCTTGAAAAATGTCGTGAGGGCATCTTCATACTCCATATCCAACTTATCTGCTTCGATGAAACTCTGAACAGAACGCAACAACGGAGGAATATCCCGCCTCTGAACCTTCAGAAACCCGACGCCTTCTCCGGCTTCATCGTAACGGGGAGGAAGCGTCTTGCTCAAGGACAGAACTCGTCGACCTTGCGCCGCAATCATACATTCTTCGGAGTCCTGGTGCACCGTTTCATCCATCAAAAGCGCCGAAGATTCGGAAGATCGCACTAAACGCGCCAATATTTCTGGGGTATACAAGACATCTGCATCCATAAGCACGACATCATCATCCATTTCGTGCCGAGCAGCCCATAACGAGGTAATGCTCCCCCGGACAAACTGCTCGTTCACGACCCATCGAATGTCATAGGCGGGAAATTCAAGCGCCACAGCATCACGAATCGCCTCTTGCGCATAGCCCACGACCAACACAATCGGCGCCACACCAAATTGGGTCAAAGATTCCACATGGCGTGACAACAGCGTCCGCCCACCAATGTCTACCAGACATTTCGGTTTCCCTTGTGTCACCGCCTGCAAACGACGCCCGACACCCGCAGCGAATATGATGGCCTTCATGCCCGCACTGTCTCCAAGGTTGCCTTAAAAGCTGCTAAAAACCCTTCAATATTTTCATGGGTCAGCGCACCGATATTCGCTACCCGAAAAATTTTGTCCTCTAATTGACCTTGCCCAGCATAAATAATGTATCCAGCGTCCTTCAACCCATCATGAAGCGGGGCATACGACACTCCTTCTGGCAGATGGAACGCCGTCAGCGTATTCCCTTGTACTTCAGGCGGTAAAACCGCGTGAATGCCCATTTCTTCCATGCGGGTTCGAATCGTCGAGGCATAGCCTTTAAATCGTTGGATACGATTGGCCACCCCTTCCTCTAATAACTCATCCAAGGCTTCTCGAAAGGCATAGTACACCTGAACCGCTGGCGTAAAGGGTATCGTCCCACGTTCTTGGTCTTCGTAATAATTAGTTAAATTTAAATACATGGAGCGCTTGGGGTATGTCTTCACACGTTCCATGAATCCCTTCCGAACCAGGACAAATGCCAAACCGGGAAACCCTTGAATACATTTTTGCGAAGCCCCAGCCACCAAATACATCTTGCTGCCACTGATATCCACCGCCTCTCCCCCCAGGCCGCTCACCGAATCCAGCATAAAGACACGATTTTTGGCATCCACCATTTCCGCAATGTCCTTGACGGGGTTGATAAAGCCCAGCGTGGTTTCATGATGCACCATGGCCACAGTATACACCTCAGGATGCTGGATCATGGCCAGCTCAATCATCTTGAGGTCCGGTGTCACACCCCACTCATATTTCATATCGGGCACACCTAACCGATGCATTTTGATCATGGCCGACAGGCGATCGCCATACACGCCATTAGTAATCACCATCGCCCGTTTGCCCAAGGGCAAACTGGACAGCAGCGCCGCTTCGACCCCCGCGGTCCCAGAGCCCGTCAGAAGAATTGCCGTATACTCGTCTTCCTCCCCAGGAACAAAGGCTTTCAGCAATTTTTGGCGAATATCATGAATCAACTCTGCACATTCCGATTCCCGATGACAAATATCCGGTTGCAGCAATGCCTGTCGCACGCGATCAGACACATT
>JAJDBR010000080.1 GCA_029261275.1 Nitrospirales bacterium | reverse complement strand
AATACTTCTTCCAATCGATCTGTATCGCTGACTTCCCAGGTTTTTTCATCCAATTGCACCAACATAAAGATTCCTCCTTGGAGGTTCAGGTGAGTACTGAGTGAGCTGTTCAAAGGTGAGCCTAGCTCCCGATCGCAAAGTATGAAACACTCTCGTATATTCCTCGGCCATGCTGCGTAGGGTCTGTCCTTCTAAGTTAAATGTTTCTCGAATACAGGCCCCCACAAGAGGGCCAAAAGCCAATGACAATCTCGTCAATTCTTTCAGGTCAATAGTTTCGCATTTCAATAAATTTTGAGTCTCCTTTAACTGCTGAACTGGTACTGGCCGTTGTTGGCAGAGTTGCAAGACTTTCTCCGCACGTTCACACAACGTATCGAGTTGCGGAGCTAACTGCTCCCACATCCGAACATCGTCAAATTGATTTGGCGAAGAAGACTCAATTGGAGGGCACTGACTATCCCGACCGGCAAAGAGTTCATACCAATAGCGCCGCCAATATGTGCCATACCAAGTGGTGAGATTCGGTTCATGGCCCGCCCGCAACGCAAACGTCCCCAATTGATCTCCGTCTATGGTGCTCTCATATACTCGGATTTTTGAGGAAAATTTAGGCAAAACATCGCCACTTAAGATGTGAAGACATAATTCGCTTATTTCTTGAGGAATGATTTGATCTTTACAAGCATGATGTGGACAAACTTTATCAAACCCACATGGCCCGCACACAATGTCTGGTTGCACCACCCAATGCCCTGGCCCAAATGGTCCCGTTTCCCAAAAATTCACATGCCCAACGGAAACATTCAGAACAGGTGTGTCTACTCCTACCGCCATGTGCATTGGGCCAGTATCGTTCGTCACCATTAATTGACATTGCTGCAACAGAGCAAGAAGTTCAGGTATCGATGTCTTTCCGACGGCTTCGCAAAGTGGCCCCTGCCCTCCGGCATGTTGGTACACCTGCATAGACTCCTTCACAGCGGCCTCTTCCTTTTTAGTCCCAATCAGCACAAATCCTATGTTTCGCTTGGTACTGAGATGTGCCATGAGTTGGCCAAAATATTCCGGGCGCCACGCTTTCATCGGATCACTCGCCCCGACTTGTACGGCTACCCAATGCTTTGGTGTGCCTGAATGGTGGAGAAAAATCCTCGCCCAATCCCGCAGTCCATTGGCCACCTCCAATCGAATCGGATGAAATTGTCCAGACCCACTCCCGCCAAGTGCATAGAGATCAACAATATTGAAACGATTCAACTGACGATAGGCATGTAAATCTAAGAAATATTTCATCCAGGAATTTTTAACAAGAAAGCTCCCATCATGTGCTGTCGTCATCCCACGTTCATCAGCACAACCAAAATACTTCGCAAGAAAGGCACTGCGCCGGTTAAAGGTCAAATTGACCACTCGGTCATATCCAACCTGAAGCATAGGTTGGGCCCAATGAGCCAAATCCCGGTATAACGACACCACATCACGAGCACACACCCGACTGTCATCCATTAATTCTTGAAAATCGTATGCCAATACCTGTCGAATACCTGGAAGCAGTGAAGCAACATGTGCAAATTCTTTATCGATGATCAGATCAATCCCCACTCCAGGCCATTCTTCTTCTAAGCGACCCAGCAAGGGAATCATCTGAATCAGATCCCCCATTCGCGTAATGTTAAGAATTAAGACTTGCTTCATACAAAATCGCGTGTTTCCCGACGATATTCATCCATCATCAATAGCAGTAATTCTTCCCGACTTAATTCCGTCTCAGGTCCTTTTTGGCGAATCATCTCTGCGAGATCCACCAATTCCACTCGATCAGTCTTGGGAAATGATTTCAGCAACGGCTGTAATTCAGGGCACTCAGGGCTACGAGCCAACAGCGCTTCAGCCTGCCGTTCACCTTGCAAGATAGCCCCAATGCGATCAGGACAAGCCATGCCCACCGTACCTAACAATGTCTGCATGCGATGGACATAGGTATGAGACATGACCACGCGTTTTCTTGAATGCTCAGCCATTTCCAGTCGCTGCTCAGGTTCATGTAAATATTTTCTGACCGCTGGGATTAATTCCTCTGGCGTCTTCACGATACCCATCATTGAGGCATCAAATAACTCAGGCAATAATGTTCGATGGTCAATCACCTGAAAGGCACCACAGCTCGCCAATTCAAATGTTCGTGGATTCACACTATCGCCATTGGGATCAAAACCTCCGCTCGTATACGAATGAAGGTTCACATTGACAGAAGTGGCATTGAAAATTTTCACACTGGTGGACGTATCAATTCGTGCACCATTTCTCTGAAGTACGGATTCCAACGCCCCAGCCAAATTCCATTCATTGCCCCACAACTTAAAGGTCCATTCTTTCCCCAATAAGGCTGGTAAGATCTCCCGACGATTTCGATACCCCGCACCAAGAAACGAAACATCCGACCCCAACTCCAATTGTTCTTCAGTTGTTAAATCGACAGGTTGATGAAGAGTCGGATCTGCCGCGAGTGGTAAATATGAAACCTGAGAAGCACCGGCATTTTTAAACGCCTCTAAACACGCCGCCTGCTGCATGACAAACCAAAAGTCGTAGCCCTCAATCATTTGTTGCCAATAGGTTAGGTGGCGAAAGTTCTCCACAAACCACATGGCCGTTAACACTTTTTTTCGACGCATCTGTTCCAGCACAGCCATGGATAATGGCGCCTGTGACATGGCCAACACCAAATCTGGCGGATCTTCAGCCAGATGGGCCAAGCTGATCACCCCTAACGTATCACTAAACCGCTGCTGGACCGTCATGCGAAGCCGGTCATCTCGAATGGTATCCAGATGCTTAAACCCAGGAGCATGGAGACT
>JAJDBR010000079.1 GCA_029261275.1 Nitrospirales bacterium | reverse complement strand
CTTCATTGGCACTACACCCCCAATGGTTGCTCCGTTTCGCCTCATTGCGATGCCAAACATAAGCTTGGATCACATATCTTCTATCTCAACACCGAGGTGAACTGGGAGGAAGGTTGGGGCGGAGAAACTGTCATTCTTGATGATGAGGGTCAATTTGACCGTCAATCAGCACCAAAGTTTGAAGATTTCAAAAATGCCACAGTTTCAAAGGCGATAGGAAACTATAGTTTGTTGTTTGCCAGAAAAGGAAACTCCTGGCACGGGGTAAGAACCATTCAATGCCCAAGCGATCAGATGCGAAAAGTGTTTATTGTGGTGATCAATCGCTTCACCATGATTGATCGCATGCAGCGCCTGTTTGGAAAATCCCACAAAGGGTATTAGGCTATTAAAAGTGACAGTCATCTAGCTGCGCAAGATACGAACCCAACGCCTTTTTTTTGTCGGCCCGACAAACCATCTTCATCTCATAGACGCTCCTTCTCCTAATCATGTCCAAAATCAAAAAATGGCCACTGAACCTCTTGATCATCACATCGGTATTTTTGACCGTTTTCGGAATTGAAATCATACTACGTGTCATCTCTCACACAGATATCGATGGCAATATTTATATTGCGGAAAGAAGGATCCGACCATTCCAATTTCCCATACAAAGGCTCGAGCAAAAGCTTGAGCACTACATGAAACAAGAAACCAGTTATACTCATTATGACCCTGATCTTGGTTGGGCGGTGCGACCAAACAGCCAATCTGGAAATGGCCTTTACTATTCAAACAGTGCTGGAGTACGGACTTCCTCTTCTCGACCTGAAACGCCCCTGAAGCCTGTGCCAGGAGTCTTACGAATTGCAATTTTTGGGGACTCCTTTACCCACGGAGACCGTGTACCGTATGAAAAGAGCTGGGGTGCTATTCTTGAAAAAACCATGAATGAGAATGATCGTCCGGTCGAAGTGATTAACTTAGGAGGACAAGGGTACGGAATCGATCAAGCCTTTCTTCGCTGGAGAAAACATGGGAGACCCCTACAACCACAGGTGGTAATTTTTGGTTTTCAGAATTCCAACGTCAAACGAAGCATGAATCTCATACGAATGCTATATAGCCCAAATACCGGCATCATCTTTTCTAAGCCAGGGTTTATTGTGAAAAATAATGCGTTACATCTGATCAACGTCCCAACGGCTTCACCTGAAGATCTCATATCTATTTTCAAAAATTATCAAAATTGGGAATTCAAGGACCATGAGTTTTTTACCAAGAAGCCAACTATGAGGATAGTCCCATTTATGAGAGCCGCCTTGCCTCATTTATCATTACGGGCGTGACAACAAAATTCTCGCCCAGAAGAAAAGGGTATGATTTTTTTGCCCCCGACTCAATATCCCGAAAGGTCGTTTGGCGGATCATTGAAGAATTTAAACAGGAGGTCACAGAAGAAGGGGGACGCTTCATGATTGTGCATCTCCCCACCACAAAACCAATTAAACGAATGAGAGATAACAAGCCTCTCAAATATCAAAATCTTCTGGAGGAATTGAAATCTACCTATGAACTCCTCGACCCGTCTCTAGAACTTATTCGTCAGGCCGAAGCCTCTTCACTGGTCGACTTGTTTGAAAATCAAAGTAATCACTACTCCTACGTTAGTAATAAAATAATTGGAGAAGTCCTGGCCAACGCCTTACTTGCAGATTGAACCATCATGAGAAAAATCCTCCAAACCTTTCTACCGTTGGCAAATATCTATCTATGGGCTCATGAATTTACCTCCCTTCGAAATCAAAAAATTACGCGGCAACCTTTAGATAGAGAAAACAAGAGGGTCTGAGAATATTAAAAGAGCCCGGAGACTACTGCCGATGACGAAACCGCTCGAATAGCGTCGCATCAATCACTTTCCAATCATGTTCCAGAAAAGCTCGCTTCATCCATTTGGCAAGGAAACACAATTCCACAAAGCTGAAATACTTCTGAATATCGGGTGAGCCTTGCCTGGCAAGGGAGGAGAAGAACAGGGACTGATGGGGACCAAGCCACCGAACACAAGCTTTGGCTACTCCGGTTCCTAATAGCTGATTCCCAGCTAACCCATCAACATCCACCACACAAATCCGCCCATCCTCGGACCGCTGAAGAAAGTTTTTGAGAACGGGATCGGTATAGTCATTGCCTACCCATACCTGTTCCGGAATCAAATGATGCACCGCAGCTTGAAGATCCTTATAGGACGCTTGCGGTAAGACCCCAATCTGAAGAAGAAAGCGAAGGTCCTGGAAGAGTCTTTCGGGAAATGGTGATTGTTTCGTATCCACCAATGTTGGATTTGTCCCATACATCGTGGCATAAAATTCTGCGACTTTTAGGACAAAGTCCTCATCGACTGCTCGAACTGGAACCCCCTCGACATATTCGAGCCATATCTCATGCTCATATCGTCCCACCAGAGGTGGGAAATAGCCACTTTCTCTAAAGCCCTCTAAATGTTGTTCAATTTCAGTGGCCAAGAATGAATCACACAGAATAAGTCGCTTGAATCGATGTCCATTGACCGTGACATAATGAAGACTTTTGGCTTTTTGAAGGCGTGTGCCAAACAACCGAGAAAGAAAATATTTCACCCGTTTCCCCCAAAACGGAGAGATCTGACTGATAGATCGATGTACATTCATCATGAGGAACTTTTCAATACTTCAACATCGCCCAAAAACTTGCTGATGGCAATTACCTGATAGGTTGTATAAGATTTAACGACCTCTCGCATAGACCAGGGAAAAGGTGCGATGCTGCCACTACCAAGCTACCCTAAAAGGCAATTGTAGCAAACACTTAACATCTGGCAAAGCACATGATCATGATAGACGACCTCTCGTAATCGAACATCAAAAACTCCTCCCATACCATTCATGCGCCAACTTTTCATGATTCCTACTCCTGTATGATGAACGATTCTAGAAACCCAAAAGTGACCGTTTTCATACCGGTCTATAACCGAGAACAATACGTTGGAGAAGCCATTGAGAGTATTTTGGCCCAAACTTTTACAGATTTCGAAATTCTTTTGGTCGATGATGGATCAACTGACTCCAGTGTGGGCACGATACGTTCCTTTTCAGATCCACGCATTCGCTTAGTTTGCAATGAAGAAAATCTAGGTATTCCCAAAACCCGGAATAAAGGGGTCGAACTTGCTCGCGGACAGTATATGGCCATGCTTGACAGTGACGACCGCGCATACCCCAATCGCCTTGAAAAACAAATCGCCTTTCTCGACAGCCACCTGGAATATGCCCAGATCGGCAGTTGGTGCCGTATGATGGATGCCCGCGGACAGGTCTTAAACAAAATTAAACGTCAGCCTGCCTTGCCTGATGATATCCATGCACAATTTTTATTCCGGTGTGCCATGAGCAATCGTTCAATTATGGCCAGAACAGCCATTTTGCAAGAATATGGGTATCGCAATGACTTCCCACGCTGCCAAGACTATGAACTGCATGTCCGGCTTGCCAAAAAG
>JAJDBR010000078.1 GCA_029261275.1 Nitrospirales bacterium | reverse complement strand
CGATCTTTTAGAACCCTACGCCAAAGGCGGAAAGGTCGGACTGTTTGGTGGTGCGGGTGTCGGAAAAACCGTCATCATTATGGAGTTGATCAATAATATTGCCCTTCATCATGGTGGGTATTCGGTGTTTGCTGGTGTGGGCGAACGGACCCGTGAAGGAAATGATCTCTGGCACGAAATGCAAGACTCCAAGGTGATTGATCCTAAAGATTTTTCAAAGTCCAAAGCTGCACTTGTCTATGGCCAAATGAATGAACCACCGGGGGCCCGGCTTCGAGTGGGGTTAACGGGTTTGACCATTGCCGAATATTTCCGTGATCAAGAGCACCAAGATGTGCTGCTCTTCGTCGATAATATCTTCCGCTTTACACAAGCTGGGTCAGAAGTGTCGGCGTTGTTAGGGCGAATGCCATCGGCGGTCGGGTATCAACCGACACTTGGCACCGAAATGGGAACCTTACAAGAACGCATTACGTCCACCAAAAGCGGGTCCATTACTTCCGTCCAAGCCGTGTATGTGCCTGCTGACGATTTGACCGATCCAGCGCCGGCTACCGCCTTTGCCCATTTGGATGCGACAACCGTGTTGTCTCGGCAATTGGCTGAGTTAGGTATTTATCCCGCCGTCGATCCCTTGGATTCCACGTCGCGGATTTTGGATCCAGCCATTTTGGGCGAGGAACATTACGGAGTGGTGCAACGCGTGCAAGGGACGTTGCAGAAATATAAAGATTTGCAAGACATCATTGCGATTTTGGGTATGGACGAATTGTCTGAAGATGATAAACAAACAGTGGCTCGAGCTCGTAAACTACAGCGCTTTTTATCGCAACCCTTCCATGTAGCTGAGGCCTTTACTGGATCACCAGGAAAGTATGTGAAATTGGCTGATACGGTTCGCAGTTTCAAAGAAATTGTTGATGGGAAATACGACCACTTGCCAGAACAGGCATTTTATATGGTGGGACCGATTGAAGAGGCCATCGAGAAAGCTGAAAAGCTTGGATACAAGGTCTAATGGCTAATTCTGCTACCACCGTGTCAGCAGGTAAATTTCTCTTGGAGGTGGTCACGCCTGATCATCGCCTACTGAGTCAGGAAGTAGATTATGTCTCGGCTCCTGGCAGCGAAGGCGACTTTGGCGTCCTTCCTGGGCACTGTCATTTCCTGACAACTCTGCGTATTGGAGAACTTCAATATCGCGTTGGTGAACAAACGGAATTTATGTCCGTGCTTTGGGGATTTGCTGAAGTGACACCGACGAAGGTGACCATCCTCGCTGAGATTGCCGAAAAGGCAGAAGATATCAATGTGGATCGTGCTGCAGAAGCGGTTCAGAAAGCCGAAGAGCGTTTGGAGCGAGGCGGCTTATCTTCTGAAGTGGAAGAAGCCCGTGTGAGTTTAGAAAAAGCGCGCCTCCGAAAAAAAATCGCCGACCGTCATCGCCAACAAGGCGGGGTCAGACTTTCCTAGTTTCTCAACGTATACCTTTCTCCCCTACTCTCCATGCCGCATGTCGAAACGCGGACGGAATTCATTATCACCGCTGGTGAATCCCCCAAAAGGCTTGACCATTTCCTCGCTAATCGCGAGCCCTACTATTCTCGAACCGCGCTCCAACGATTAATCGAAGAAGGGCATATCACCGTTGATGGCCAGATGGTGAAGCCCAGTCACAAGGTGAAGCCAGGTGACAAAATCCTGTTGGTCGTCCCCCGCCCTGAGCCACTTGCTATACAGCCAGAACCTATTCCGCTTCACATCCTCCATGAAGATGAAGTACTTCTCGTACTCAACAAATCTGCGGGTCTGGTGGTACATCCGGCTCCAGGACATTGGACTGGAACCATGGTCAATGCGTTGCTGCATCACATGCAAAGTGGAGAGGGCCATCTTTCATCGATAGGCGGGCGAGAAAGGCCGGGTTTGGTTCATCGGCTGGATAAGGAAACCACTGGGGTCTTAGTGGTAGCCAAAACCGATCAGGCCCATCAACATTTGTCTGCGCAGTTCAAAGAACATACGATCAGTCGTCTGTATGAAGCGTTGGTATGGGGGGCACCCAAAAAAGGGGAAGGCCGCATTGAATTAGCGATCGGACGAGATATCAAGGATCGAAAAACCTTTTCCGCGCGTACGACACGACCGAAAGATTCTTTGACAACCTATAAGATTATCGAGCGGTTTGGGAAAGTCGCTGCCCATGTCGCGCTAACACCTGGAACAGGACGAACGCATCAACTGCGTGTGCATCTCAAAGCGATTGATTGCCCCATTCTAGGTGATCAAACGTATGGCGGGAAAAAGGTCATGAAAATTGGAGACATTGAAATTCCTCGAGTGATGTTACACGCCAAAGTCCTAGGCTTTGTCCACCCTCTCACCAAACAAGTGATGAAATTTTCGGCACCGTTGCCAGAAGACATGGAAACCGTGTGTCAGGACTTAACCAATCAGGGAGCCACGCCGTCTTGACAGGTCACCCTATCTTTAGACTAGATTTAGATCGATGAGCAACCAAGAACCCCTACAACCCGGACAAGTAGTGGAGACCTTAGGTGAGTTGATTGCGAGCCTCAGTGCTTTTGCGAAAAAAATACCAGCGGCCTCAAGAATGGCCCTGCCGAGCGGAGTCAAACCGACAGAAGAAGCGGTCGAAGCGTATGAGGATGTTGTCTACCGTTTTCGTGACCGCGCTGGGATCACCTATAAACCTCTCCCGCCTTTGTTTGTGAAATCGCTAGAAGCGTTTGAAGCTGGGAAAGTGTTTGACGCCGTGCCGCCTCTGTTGCAAGGCGTGGAAAAGCTGGTGGACCTTCACAACCAAGAAACCATCAAATTTACCCCTGAGCAACAACAACGTATGCGGGAGTACCATAGCCGTTTAGAGAAGATCGTCCCAGAAGCCAAGCAATCAGAAGTTGATATGCCCACTCCCGATTCGTATTAGGGTTTACTAGGACCAATGTTGTATTGGGTGAAACAGCAGGTGTCTAGAACGAGACCATCAGGGTCAGTTCCATGTTTCTTTTGGAGGAGTTTCAAAAGTGGCGTGCGAGAGAAGCTGATTTTTTAGTAATGGAGGGTTGCCAAGAATTTTCCATGTTCCACCTTTGTTCTTCACGCCTTGCCCAATAAGGGCAAGGTGACGAGATCCTAACTCATCAATCAGAGAAACACGGCTAAGATCGAAAAAAAAGGTAGTGAATCCCAGGCGGTGCGAACGAAAGACGGACAAGCCTAATTCTTTGGCTGTCCTTTTTTGAAAGGGACCGCGCAGATGAAACATGATGGTATCTGGAGATAGTTGTTCCGTCTGAATCACATATGACCTCTCACGTCGAAAGGGGTGTCATACGGATATTTAACCCTAAAAAAGGCGTCCCTGCCATTCCCCAGATGAAGGACCGGGTTCCCTCCATCGAGTAGTAATGGGTTGTAACGGAATACGAGCTAATTTAATCAAACTTTGGTTAAAGGGTCTTGCTGAGAGCAGGAGGCAAGTAAAGCAAACGATAAAGGTGTTATCCTTTAAAAGTTGACGGGTCTTCGAGCGGCCCAGGCTGTGTGAAAACTCAGCAAGAAGGTATACTGCACCTTTCTAATGGAGGTGTCGGTGATGAGCGGATTTATTCAAGGCGACGATCGCCACCAAGCGACCTTGTTCCCCGAACGATTGGATGATTATATCGCCGAGGACAGCTCGGTGCGGGTTATCGATGTCTTT
>JAJDBR010000077.1 GCA_029261275.1 Nitrospirales bacterium | reverse complement strand
TCGGCCTTGCCATCTGCGTCGACATCGGCCTTGCCGTTAATGACCCATGCATCCGGTGCTCCTGCAATCACGCCCGAGGTGGGTGTGCTTAGCCCATTTCCCAACCACACCGCCGTTTCCCCAGTGTCCGTATTCCGCCACACAATGTCGGCCTTGCCATCACCATCCAAATCATTTGTAACATTCCCGGATTCAATTAGTCGGATCGCGCCCGCATATTTGCCTTTGTTCAGATGACTGCCCCCTGACCCATCATAACTGATGGTCAGCACGATCATACCATCACTGCCAGACTTAACATTGCTGAATCGCGAAACGTATCCGTTAGGATTGTCTGATGGCATTCGTGTTGTATCGGAGGTAGGTCCCGTAAATATGACGCCGCCAGGGAAATTCGTCGTATCAGGATTATCTGATGCGATAGAACTGATGTTCATAAAAGCATCCTGCCCAGAAAGGGTCACTAAGGATGCCCGATCCCAAGCGTTCGCACCACGATCGGCGAAAAATGTCAAATCATAGACCTTATTTGGACTCATACCCGTAAAGGTAAGCACTAAATCACTGCTGTCTTCAGGAACAGCATATGAAAGGACCCCCTGACCGCTGACATTCCCGTCAAAGATGGTAAAGGCGTCTCCGGCTGTCGGATCGGCGCCATGCCCAGCTTGAACCGCACCTGTAAATTCCCCTCCCGTTACGCTCAAGGTCACCGGAGTCGCACTGCCATCAGCGAAATCGACCAGCGGTCCACTGCTTGTCAACGTATTCCCACCATTCGGGGAGGTAATCGTGGTTATATTGGTGGTGAGCTGGCTCCCGTCAAAAGCTAGATCATTGTACGAGGTCACAACTTGTGCCAACACCGTTGCTCCCGAGCCCAAGAATATCAGTGTCGCTAGACAACTAATTTTCCAAAATGTGGTTTTCTGCTCTTTCATTTTCATAAATGGTATCTCCTTCCTGCTCCCGGATAATTGGATTTCTTTTGAGGATCTACTCCCTTTTAGACACCTCTAAAGACATCCCTGTCTACGTACCGCTATGCAAGTAGAAAACGAATAGCGATACTAATTTTTTAATCAACTATTGTTTCTTGTCCTATCGTCTGCGTTGAAAGCTAAAAGGTTCATTTCTTTGGAATGCTACTTTTTTAGTTAAGCAACTCGCTAAATTCCCTTTGTGCCTCTTCAGAGACAGGAAGAACGTCCATTGGTGGGTATCCTTCTGCAGGAATGATTTCCATAGAGTTGGATGACGGCTGAATCTTCATGGAGCGACCTTGGGAGGGTTGAATGACCATGGGACGTAACTTTTCAGAAGACCCAATAGACATGGGAGAGACCATCGAACCCTCCTTAGAATTGGAATTGATCCTGGCTCCAGGTAGAAGAACCTGAGGCTTCGACGTCTTAAGGATCGGCTCACTTCTCGTCACCTTTCGAGGAAAAGTGTTCATTGGGGATTTGGATGTCTTGCCAACACTTTTCTCCGCTTCCATAGCTCCCATTTTCGCAACCACAAAAATTTGCTGCACTCTTCCCTGTTGATCTAGCTGCAAGGCATAGTCCCATGAGGCCAGAATTTTTGAAAGTGAGGTCGTCACCGGCTCACCCGATAAATTGGCCGAAACAGGCTTATCAAGTTCTTCCCCCAGAACAACATATTTAATGGCTAGTTTCTCATGAAGCTGTTCTAACACCGTGCGTAAGGGAACCTGGCTGAGCACCCCAGTGATACGATCTCCTTGAATATGCAACAGGGCGGGTGTAGTCGATGCCACCCCAAGGCCCCCATTCCCTAAAACTAACCAACTAAGTAGCAAGATTCCTGCGAATATTCGTTGAACCTTCTCTTTACCTGGCTTTGCACTAAGATAATTACTCATCGACCATTTTTCTCCTTTTCTTGACCCTGTGTAGGAAATTTCTTTTTTTTAAAAACCCAGTTTCCATTCCTAAAAGAGATCAAAACGTCTTTATAAATTTTACTTTGAGCAAAACATCTGCCAGACCTGACATTCCTAGAAATTAGATATGTAAGCTCTTGTTTTTTCATTAAATTTCAACAGAATAATGAGCATCTCCCTCGAAATGAATCAGCCACGATCCCCCAAAGTGATAAAAACCTTTAACCTCGAGCCAAAAATGCTATAGGAGAACTCAAAAAAGGAAAGAAATTGATGACAATATATGAAGAATACCAATAACAGAGAAAAAAAGTTCGACACAGAAACGAATTCTTATCACCCCCGCTCAAAGATTCCTCCCTGGGCTGGCCTAGACCTCCAGGATTTCATGCACCTTTCTAATAATTCCCCTGAAGAGTTTGAGGATTCGTAGTTATCTTGTTCATTGTTTGAGGAATAATTTCTTTTCCCAGGATAAAATGATCGTGCGTAAAACCAAAAATAAATTAGTGCCCTGTTTGTTCTGGCAGGGAAACCTCTCCTTTATAGTTTCCTCAATCCCCATTCCCTTTGCTAACAACATTTTTCGAAAAAGAGATCAAGTATAAAAGACCCGATAGCGAATTAGGACCAAAGGGCTAAGATTATCAATGAAGATCTCCCATCAGGATAGCGATGGCAACAACCTCATTCACAGGCTATCCTGTCTCGAACGCATTTTTCTTGTCCTTCGGGACAATGTTCTTAAGTGGCTCGATCCCGCAGGCCATCAATATCCAAAACAAGTACGCCAAACTTCCGGCAAACATATAATCAAACAAATTTCGACAAAAGAAGCCCACTAAGACAATTCCCAAACATAGCTTGAGAGTGTCTGAATCGGTCCAATTTATTTGATTTTTTTTAGGGAAAAGTTCTATTCCTAGACGAACGAAGAGCCACAACAAAAACACTAAACCTGGAATCCCGCTGCCGACAGCTATCATCAAGGGCATATTATGTAGATGCATCGGGGTATCCCCCATTGGGGAATCAACTAGTACAGGTTGGAAATTATTGTTTCCATATCCAATTCCTACAATAGGATGGCTGATAATTTTGTCTACCCCCAAATTCCAGACTTCGATTCGTGTTTTTACGGTCCAATTATCCAGCGTGTCAGAGTGGTATCCCATCTGCTCTATCCCCATGATAGCAATAGGCACAAAAATTATAGCTAGAAAAAAACTGACGAAGAAAAAGCGTCGTCCCACTACCAACCCCCAGGAAGAGAGTTGAACCACAGACGACAACCAACCCGCTCGGCTGTATGACGCAGCCTGCGTAAGGAGGGCCAGCACAAAAATACCCCCCGACAATATTTTCTCCCACGACCCACGGGAGGTTAATCCCCAATACACCACAATAGGCATGGCAAGAACCAAATAGGTACTCAGCCAGTTATAATCTGATCCAGGAGCTATCGCTCGAATATTGCGGTCCTGCCAATTCCCTCCTCGTTCAATGAAATCCGTCAATCCAAAACCAGATAGCAACACCGCTCCCAGAAGAACCCCAAGGAATACTCTCTGTTGAGGGTTTTGATTTCTGAACCAGTCTACCCACTTAGCAAATGGGCCAGGACATTTTACAGGTAGTCGCTGAGAAATTTCACGTATGACATACACAGCCCAATAAAATACTAAACATTGAGCAAGAAGTTTTCGCCATTCGATAAAACTGTATTCGGGATTCAAGGAAAATGGTGTGGTCAAAAGAATCCATGCAAGTAAAAGGAATAGTGGGAAATCAATTCGGGTTCCAATTCTGATTTGTTTTCCTTCAAGCAAACCGTCTAAGAAGGCTAAACCCAAAAGCAAGAAAAAAATAATTTCTTCAATATGGAAAAGGGGCGGAAAAAAACTCAAGACCGTGAGAACAAATAAACCTCCCCCTTGTATCGCCCAGACCGCTCGAGAAAAATGAGAAAAAAATGACGTATTCTTTAGAAGGAATCGAAATTGTTTAAACAGCTGATGTCCCTCATACAATTCTTTAAATTTTCCTCATAAAAATGTCCCTGTCTTCAAAAATCCGTTTCTTGGAAATATCCTTCGATTTTTCCTGCTAATCATGGCAGAAGTATTACAAGCCTCGTGAAATAAGGTCATGCAGATGAATGATCCCAACAACCGTATCTTGACGATCTAGGACAGGCACTACGGAAATTGGCTTTTCACGCTTCTCCATGAATTCTAGCGCAACAACAGCTTTTTCATCAGCATAGACAAAATTCGGTTTCGCATTCATCACTTGGCTGATATCCATCGCAAACAAATCCTGCCCTTCTTCCAGCGTACGTCGAATATCAAAATCAGTAATGATTCCAAGAAGCCTGAACTTATCATCAATGACAGAAACGGCCCCAGCACGCTTGCTTGTCATTTCGCATAACATCGTCTGAATTGATTTCGTCAAATCAATGACTGGATTGGCTTCGCCTTTGCGCATGCAATCGCCAACCGTCAACAACAATCGTTTTCCTAATTGGCCACCAGGGTGGAATAAAGCAAAATCATCCGGTTGAAAGTTTCGAAGCTTCATCAAAGCCATGGCGATGGCATCCCCCAAGACTAAGGCAGACGTGGTACTACAGGTAGGCGCCATATTCAAGGGGCAGGCTTCTTCTTCAATCGGGGTGACAAGAACAAGATCACTCCCACGGGCAAGCGTTGACTGCCCTTTAGCGGTGATCGATACAATCCGTGCCCCAATCTTCCGAATAAAAGGAAGGAGGGCTAATAATTCCTCACTTTCTCCCGATTTCCCAACCGCAAGGACTATATCGTCTTTTGCAACAATACCAATATCACCATGCATCCCTTCAGAGCCATGGAGAAATACAGCAGGTGTCCCCGTGGATACCATCGTCGCCGCAATTTTGTTCGCAATGAGACCTGATTTTCCCACCCCCATGAGGATGACTTTCCCTGAACAAGCCTGTAACATTCTGACCGCTTCTTCAAAGCGAGAGTTCAGGCTCTCCTCCAAATGCGTGAGGACTCTTGCCTCCAACCGAATGACTCGACGAAGTTCTTTGAGAATATCCATGAATTTACCTTCTTATAAGCATACCGAATACCATATTCAGAATGAAGCACGGCATTGAATTTGAGTTGCACGGCTGGAGGGGGGAAACCGCCAAAAATCAGAACGCCTTAGAAGGCTACGGTGTCACAATAGGGAAAAAACTCGGATACCGTAAAGGGGAAACTGTTACCTCAGTTTTTAGAATGGAACATCTCGGGTACACAGTGCTCCCTAAATATTAATAATTACACCAATTCGTTATTGGGTCAAGTGGATCGCTCGAAATAAAGCCTAGGACCTCCCTAAGAAAACCGCTCGCCAAGTATTTTCCATTCCTATATTGCCCTAAAAACAGAACACCCCCCCATAATGGCCAACCCGAAGATTAAGAAACCACCTCGCCTCTCAACAAGAACCACTCAACAGATTAGGAAAATCTATCAAACCCTCGACTACGAAGCCCTCGGGCCGATTTATTGCGACGAAGGGGGAGATGCGTTTTGGGAAGATCGCCGAGGACCATGTCAGAAATTGGGAATCGCCATTGCCAAAGCCCTCAAAATGCGCCTCGCGCCGCAGGGAAGAAGTTTATACGTGGGTGCAGGTGTCCCAGAAATTCCCCCTTTGCTCATGGAACGCCTGGAATTACATCGGACTGTTTGTCCTTATAACCTTCGACAAGCGGAAGTCGAAATCCTAAACCATGCCGGGAGGGAAAGCAGCATACCATTTTCCTCAGGTTCGGCAGAATCCGCGACAGGCGTCTTTGATCATCTTTGGATCGTCAGTGTCTTAAATGATCCGGAAGAATTCCCCAATCTGTCGGTACTCTTTTCTTACGGCCGCGCAGACCCTCTGGCATTTGACACATCAGCCTTTTCAACCGAACGGGAAACAGGCCTTCGATTATTCGCAAATTGCATGGCCAAATTGACCAAGCCAGGGTGGCTCACAACCTCAGTGGAAGAACTCCCCTGGGTTGAGCATTGGTGCCAATTTCATCATCAATCGTACCACATCGAAGAAGCCACCTACCCCACGGCTCTAGTAGGAGATCCGGTTTGTTTTATTCGAATTGAATAAATATTGGGAGATCATTCCATTCCTCGCTCGAAACCAAGATACCTCAGAACCTCCCCGATACCAGTCGGTCTCATTGGCCTTGGACGACACGGCAGTCGATATCTCCATCATCTGGTTCAAGAAGAAACCGGCGGAAAACTCGTTGCAATAAGCCAACAACAAGAACACCAGGGCCGTCTACAAGCCGCACACCACCACGTTCAATTCTTCAAAGACTATCGAGAATTGCTCGCTGCCCCCAACACTGAGGCTATTCTAGTCGTGGCCCCTGCTGCCTTGAATTATGCAAATCGGCTTAGCAGCCATAAAACACCAAAAAGCCGTTCTCCTAGAAAAACCATTAACATTGCATTCCCTTGAAGGCCAAATCCTGATCGACGCTGCAAAGCAAGCGAGCGTGCCTCTTATGACTGGCCACACCTTACGATACGAACCAGTTATTCAAAAAATCAGAGAGATTGGCCTCAGTCTTGGACCCTGGCAATCTTTAAGAGGGACAATGCACCTGGAAGAACGACCAGAAGACTACAGGGTCCAGGCAACGGGTCTCGGAGTCCTTTTGGAATTCTGAATTCACCTTTTGGACTGGATTCGTGTCATGATACCGAGAGAACCCCTCTCCGTATCCGCAAACCTGACACGTTCTTCTCCTCATGCGCCAGAAAGCCGAGCAGAGGTCACCCTGACAACCCGTTTAGGCCTCTGCTGTCAATTGGATATTGCCAGGGTGAGGACTCAACGAGTCACCTATGTTGAAATTGTTGGAACCAAGGGACGAGTTCGAGCAGATTGGACGAGCGGCAAGATCCAAACATTTCAAAAAGAGACCCTCCCCTCTCAGGAATTCGTACTGAGCACTCCCACTATCGTCTGGATGCTCAAAGATTTTTTCCAGGCGCTTCGAACAAACCAACCAATGCCCATCACTGGCGAAGAAGGGCTTCGGGCACTGGAATTAGTTGAGGCCTGTCAACAGACAGCACATAGCAGAAAGCCCATCCAATTTCAGGATTACACCCTGTAGGTTACGTCTTCCCACCTGGCATGTTCTGTCGCCATGCGTCATAGACCTGATGAATTGAACGTCCTTGTTCACGAAAAACTTCATTAGCTTTATGAAAAATGCCTATAATAACCATCCAATCTGCGTGAGTCACATTAAACGCCTGCATCGCCGAAACAATCCTTTTATTTTCCCACATGGGATGTTCCTGATCATACAAAATCAACGCAGCCAAAACCCTCATCGTTAAACGCTTCCTCTCCAAGGCTCCATCTCCTATTCCTTTATGCAATCTCCTCCAATGAGCTTCAGCGGCCATCCGATACATGGCTAACTCAGACGATGCCGATTGCATAAGAGCGGATTGTAATTGAATCAATCCATGAATCACTTGATTCGCCTGAGCAGTTCCCTCGGTCGGTAATATTCCTGCTTCGTCAAAAGTGGCTAACAATGTCATGATCGTCCCAACTGTTGAGGAACTTGTACGTTCAGAAATGAATTTCGGATGAAGTGTCCTCAACCCTTGCAACGCCACACTTCCAGATACGTTTGTCAGTTCTATGGAAGATGCAAAAGTATTCATAGTCATGGGGCAGAGCACCCAATACATTACAGAGAGGAGAAACGTACGCACACACAACCGCCGCAGACAGTCTTGATACCACCAAAACATTGACCGTTCTTTCTGAGTTGTCCTCATAAACCTCGTAGAGTTACCATGCCAGCGGGCCCAGGCATTTTAGAGGAACACCAATCATGTCATCACCCCAACCTGCCCCCAACACCAATCTCACACGTTCCTTACAATATTACCAAAAAGGGGTGCTCCAACCCGAAGCCTGGTTCCGTATTGTCGAACAGGATTACACCCAACTGATCGCAGCCATCAATTGGGAAAAAATCTTCCACCAACAGAACGCCGACTTTCAGCTGTTGGATATTGGCTGTGGAACGGGTCGTTTTCCCAAGATGCTCCAATCCCAATTACCTTCAATACTTCGTATTCACTATGATTATCTCGACCCCTCTCATTATTGTCTGGCCACCTGCCAACAGACACTAAAACCACCGCTTCTTCCACGACATGCCTGGCAAACTACCTTAGAACATTCGCAGGAAGTTCTCACTCCTGGCTACTATGACCTCGCCTGGGCCATTCAGTCATTATATTGTCTCGAACAAACCAACTTGCGCCAAGCCCTGAAACAGCTCATGCAAGCTCTTCATCCATTACGAGGGATCGCCTGTGTGCTGCTGGCCAAGCGAGAGGCCTTTTTCCCTCAGGTCCATCGGATCTTTTTTAAGCACTGCACAGAGCAGACACCTCCTCCTTACCTTTCAGCAGAATCCGTGCTGACAGCCTTGCGAGAAATGGGAGCAATGAGCGTAGTTCGTGAACTATCATGTATCCACACCATTTCTATCAGAGAAGATCGTCTATTAGAACAATACCTTCAACAAAGCGTCATGGATACGATGCCCCTACCGAAATGGCGTCAACAGCCTCAATTACGTGCCTTCTTGGAGGCTCATCGTCAAGACGACACCTATCAATTCCCTAACCCCTATTGGCTCATACTCAGCGTGCCACCTTCCGCAGGGGAGACTGGGAAGCACCGCCTGCAAAATTGCCTCTCCATAGTAACCCCACCTCAACAGCCGAGATAATCCATGGGAAATAACTGATTTCTTCACATTGACCCTTGGAATACAGTTGTGAGACATTCAGATTTTGATGAGTATTTCTGGCATAATCCTCAGGTTTCAGGCTTTATCTTCATTAAACATCTGGCAGGGTAAACCGCTTTCTCCTAAAGAAGAGAGTCAATTCATTGCCCAATAAGGAGTTCCAATTCATGTCTGAATCTCTCAAGCACAATAGCAAAAATTTGACCGAAGGACCCGACCGCGCGCCGGCCAGGGCGATGCTGCGAGCCGTCGGATTGGTAGATGAAGACTTCAACAAACCACTGATCGCGGTGGCCAATACCTGGTCGGAGGTCACACCCTGCAACTTTCATCTCCGGGAACTGGCTGCCAGTATCAAACAAGGTATCCGGGACGCAGGGGGCACACCAATAGAATTCAACACGATCGTCGTCTCAGATGGCATCAGCATGGGCACCGAAGGCATGAAGGCGTCCCTTATCAGCCGGGAGGTCGTGGCCGATTCCATCGAACTCGCCGTCCGGGGGCATCTTTTTGACGGTGTCATCGCCATCTCGGGCTGCGATAAAACCATCCCAGGGTGCGTCATGGCCTTAGCCCGGCTCAATCTTCCCTCACTCATGCTCTATGGCGGCTCCATCATGCCTGGAGAATTCCATGGCAAACCGGTCTCCATTCAAGACGTTTTCGAGGCAGTCGGATCACATGCCCGAGGGAAAATGAGCACCGAAGAACTCACCGAACTGGAACGACGAGCTTGTCCAGGTGCCGGAGCATGCGGTGGGCAGTTTACGGCCAATACCATGGCCATTTCGTTCGAATTTTTGGGCATCTCACCTATGGGATTCAACGGCATTCCCGCCCTCGATCCCAAGAAACACGAGGTGGCCAAAGAATGTGGAGCATTATTAATCAACCTCTTAAAAAAGAACCTTCGTCCACGAGACATCATCACACGTCCGGCTTTGGAAAATGCCATTGCGGCCATTGCCACAACTGGCGGTTCAACAAATGGCGTGTTGCATTTACTCTCCATTGCCCATGAACTGTCTGTTCCCTTGAATATTGATGACTTTGATACGATCAACCGTAAAGTGCCGTTATTAGCGGACTTAAAACCAGGTGGACAGTACATGGCTGCGGATCTTTATCAAGCCGGCGGAACGCCGTTGGTCGCGAAATGGCTGTTAGAAGCAGGATATCTTCAAGGAGATCAAATCACGGTCACCGGTCGAACCCTCAAGGAAGAGGCCTCCTCAGCCAAAGAAACAGCGGGGCAGCACGTGCTTCACACGGTTTCCAATCCCATCAAACCCAGTGGAGGACTGGTTATTTTAAAGGGCAATCTGGCACCAGAAGGCTGTGTGGTGAAAGTGGCGGGGCACAAAAAATTAACACACAAGGGCCCGGCCAAAGTCTTTGAATGCGAAGAAGAGGCCTTTAAAGCGGTTCAGCAAGGAGGGATCGAAGCCGGCGATGTCGTCGTGATCCGTTACGAAGGCCCACAGGGTGGGCCTGGCATGCGAGAAATGTTGGGCGTCACAAGCGCTATCGTTGGGGCGGGTCTTGGGGAATCCGTGGCCCTCTTAACTGATGGGCGTTTTTCCGGTGCCACTCACGGACTCATGGCAGGACATGTTGCACCCGAAGCAGCCAAAGGGGGGCCCATCGCCGCCGTCCAAAATGGAGACATCATCAACATGGATATTACGAACCGCCGATTAGACGTGGAACTATCAGATCAAGATATTCAATCCCGACTCACAAAATGGACGCCCCCCAAACCACATTATACCAGTGGCGTCATGGCCAAATACGCCAAATTAGTTTCTTCCGCCTCCCAAGGTGCCGTCACAAGTTGATCATAAGCCAGAAGATAAAGAATCAGATTAGATAATAAGGGATTAGAAATTGAACCGTTGCCGATCCATTAGATTATTAATGGTCTTCCACGTGTGGATTTCAAAGGGTACCCCTTATACTTGAAGGTGAGAACGCCCCTCGCAGCTTTTTTAACTTTTCCCTATTACAAATTCCGGACAGATTGAAGCCAGGCAACTGCTCCAGCACCCGCAGCATGGCCGCTGGCGAAACAGGCGGTCAGAAGATAGCCGCCTGTTGGGGCGTCCCAATCCAACATTTCTCCGGCACAGAAAACTCCTGGAAGGGCGCGAATCATCAGTCGCGCATCCAAGGCTTCGAACGCAACCCCGCCTGCCGTGCTGATCGCTTCCCCCAGCGGACGCGGCGCGACGAGCTGGATCGGCAGAGACTTGATCGAGGCCCCGAGAAGCGCAGGATCGGAAAAATCCTGTTTCGGCACAAACTCCCTCAGAAGACAGGCTTTCACCCCTTCAATACCGACACGGCGCTTAAGATGACTGGCCATCGAGCGTGAACCTCTGGGGCGCGACAAATCGGTGATAAGGCTGGATAGTTCCCGGTCTGGGGCCAAATCCATTCGGATATGCGCGACGCCATTAGCCATGATCTCGTCGCGCAACCATGCTGAAACGGTATAAATTACGCCTCCTTCAATACCGGTCTTCGTCACCACAAATTCGCCCTGCTGACGAAATTCATTGCCCTCCATGGTAATTCCTGTAACCACAACAGGCTTCACAGGATACCCGGCGAACCGCGCACGAAGGTGTTGGCTCCAGTTCACATCGAAGCCGCAATTCGCAGGTTTCAACGGTTCGATAGAGACACCTCGTTCAGCCAGCAATTGCACCCACCTCCCATCGGAGCCAAACTGCGGCCAACTGCCCCCACCCAATGCCAAAATGACGGCATCTGCAGAAACAAGACGATCCCCCTGTCTCGTAGAAAAGTGGAGATTTCCTTTGTCGTCCCACCCACACCAACGATGCCGCACGTGAATGGTTACGCCCCCCTGACGCAATCGGCGAAGCCACGCACGCAAGAGAGGCGCAGATTTGAGGTCCGAGGGGAATACGCGGCCGGAGGTACCAACAAAGGTCTCGACTCCCAGGTCACGGGCCCATTGCCGTAACCCATCAGGCCCAAACCCGCTGAGCAGCCTCTGGATTGGCCCGCGACGCTCTCCATACCGCGCGAAAAATTTCTCCGCCGGTTCTGAATGTGTCAGGTTAAGCCCGCCCTTCCCTGCAAGAAGGAATTTACGCCCAACCGATGCCATCGCATCGTACAGATCTACACATGCGCCTCTAGACATTGCGGCTTCCGCAGCCATCAATCCCGCAGGTCCACCACCAATCACCGCAATCTTCATATTCGCTCACTCCAACAAAATAGTAGGATCGGTACCAGACAGAGAAAAACAAACCTTTCCCCATACTCTAGATCGGAAGGGATGCATCGTGTGATTGGAATTTGAAGCGACTCCTCAACCATTCCAAATTGCTCTTTGATTCGGAGCAACCTGGCTAACTAAGGTCCAGGGGAAGTCGAAGATCAATATAGTGGACTGAACAACCTAACGGCTCAAGCTAAACCTTCTGGAAAGAAGTCTTACTACTTTCCAAGAAGGACATTCGTCTTTTTTTGGGCGATTTGGACAGTTTGAAAGGCTCGGTCTTTTTGACCGAGTGGGGCGTCCTGTTCAATGGCTTTGAGCAGATCTTGTGGCCCATGAACGGGAGCATAGGTAAGGGTCACGACCACATCCATGGAAGGTGCATCTTTGGGTGTGGGAAAGGTAAACGATTCTTGGCGTGTTTCTTCGGGTTGGAGAAGCGTGTCTTGCAACACTTTTTTGGCTTCGAAATCTAGGACAGTTTCTTTGCCATCCGCTCCACCAAACACTCGCTGATAAAACCGCTGTTCACTATACACCGTTTTGAGATTTTTGCCTTTAATCGTCAGGTCTACAACCACTCGAGACCATCCCGGATGGGGCAACGGCAGATTGTGAGGGACAAGACTTTTAATGGTCACATCCACCTGAGAGGTTTTTCCTTTAACTGTGGTGGAAAAATCGAGCTCGACGGCTTCTGCACGGACTTTGCCAAATCTCCCGGGGAAACTATGATTCGCCACTTTCCTGATTTTTTCCCCATTGGCGGACTCGTCGATAGCCTTCGGCATATGACAAGATTGGCAGGGCTTGCCACTTGCTTCCGCTTGAGAGGCCTTCCAATCCCCTAACCAACCGGGAAGATCTTTGGCTGTTTGTGGGGTCTGCGGTAAAGAATCATGACAGGTGACGCAGAGTTGAGAATCTCGAAATAACTCAAGTTTTTCGGATTGGTGCGCCAAATTATCCGCGGCTTTGTCATAGCCCCCAAAAATGGTTTTGCCCAATTGAAAGGTCGGAACGGGTGGATGGGCTTTGGCATCAACATCATGAATCAAATGACACTGTGGACACCCAACCCCATCCATGTGAGGATCTTTGGATTGGACTTCTTTGATGAACCGAGGCAAGAGCTCCGCATATTCCGCAATATGAGGGGCGTGACATTGAAAACACATGGCCTGATCTTTCTTATCGGCTTTCGCTAAATACCGTTCCAGCGTGATTCGAAATGGTGCGGTCACGATTGATCTCGATTGAGCCGAGGCTTCCCATTCTTCAAAGACTCGAAGGTGACAGCGTTTACATTTTTCGGAACTCGGAAAGGCCTTTTCCATTGGCTTTTTTGCAGCCATTACTGAGGGCACGCCTACCACTACCAAGATTGCTACGAGGACGCACCCTATTACAGGAAAAATTGGCACAAGAAACCCTGGATTAGACCTTATGGCTTTATGCATGCTGCTGTTCCTTAAGCATGGATCGTCATGACCTGGAAAAGGACTATGTTCCAATGGTTTATAGGTTCATCGTTCGGAAGGTGAGTAATCGTGGCGTGGCATAGTCTTTGATAATCGCATCCGCCTTTTCTCGATCTTTGTCAGTTGGTAAGGTTTCGAGATAGGCATTTTTCAATTCTGGCGTTGGCTCAGGTATTAGCGCATAACTCAGGGCCGCTTCAAGTACCAATCCATTCGCTTCTTGGGGAGCTTCCAAGGAAAAAGGAATATGGCGTGTCGTTCCCCCATTCACCAACGGGCGCGGGATAGGTCCACGCAATAACTCCTCAAAGGTCTTCCCAAATCGCTCTTCGTATTGATCAACAACTTGGCCATCTGCGGATTTGAGGGTCACGGTGACAAAAAATTGCTTCAGAACCGGGTCTCCACCTGGAAAGGTATGAGGAAGCGCACCATTTTTTACGAGCACTTCGCCTGCAATTATCCCCTGCCCTGCCTTTGCTTTTATATCCACGCGTGAAAACCATTCGGCCTGAAGATTCCGATTACTGAGCATAATCCCTGGAATGACAATGCCTTGAAACCAATGCCGACCAATGGGCCGTGTTAACGCCCCGCGTTGTGACGTGGAGCTGCCCGTCGATTGTTCCATATGACAATCCTGGCAAATTGTGCCCTTCAGGATTTGGCCAGGAATATCTTCTCGCATCACATTTTTGACTTTTCCAAAGTGACAGGAGGCACAGTAATGCGCACCTTTATAGACCTCAGCTTGCTTTGAGGGGTGAACGAGATTTTCATCTGGGTCAGCATAGGGGCCAAAAATCGTAGCACCCGCAGAAATTTTGAATGTTGGGTGTCCATTGGGATTTTCCTGGGTCCCTGAAATCAAATGGCAAGCGCTGCAACTGATCCCTTCCACTTTGACGTGTTTTCCGCCCTTCATCACTTGCTCAATAATTCGATCAGTATGTTGAGGGAATACTGTCACTGAGGGGACATGGCAGGAAAGACACCGATTGCGTTGTTCGGCGTCCGGCTGGGTTTGTAACCACAGGCCAAGGACGGTTTGAAACACCGGAGAGGTCAGCGCCGTTCCATGCAGGAGGGCACCATCTACGCGACCAAAGGTCTTGAGGTCCATGGTCTGCTCACGCATGCCCTTCCATTCTTCATAATGACGGTCGTGACATTGCTTGCATTGCTCAGAGGGAATAAAAGTCTTCTCAATCTCCTCCATCCAGGTTTGGTCGGTAGTGGCCAACTGTTCTTGGGCTGCTATGGTTTCGTCCACACTTAGGGCGACCAAGAGGCTCCCAAATAGAGCCAAGGCCAGAATCGTTCCGAATATTTTCCAACCATCAAATCCGTTCATCGTGTCCAACAACTAGTCTTGTAAAATACGCACAAAGTGGAAATTCAATCCTCCAGTGACCCCCACCCCCGTCATCGGTTCATACGTAGCGACGGTAAAATTCTGCGTTTGTAAGGTCTTTTCCAAGGCACGCCCTAAATCTAATAACGTACGAATTTCAAATATATCCACTTCTTTGATAACGGCTTTGACTTTAATGCCGGATAATTCTGCGGGCGACCCTCCAATCACTTCAAAGACCACCACGCCTTCAGCTTTCATCAGGCCAAGAATCTTTTGAATTTCTTCATCAACCTCTCCTACATCGATACCAAACTGCTCCGCCAGCGTAAGTGCTTTTTCTTCTGTCATTTCCCCACTAGACGAATCCGCCTGCACGGATGCAGAGGTGATCCCTCGGCCCAGAGACATGAAACACACCAACACCAGAATGGGTATTCCCCAAGAAAACGTTCTTCGCCTCATTGAAAACTTATCCATCATTAAAAATACGGTCGTCTTACCTTTCAGTGCTAGGCGAAGGTTTTACCACAGGGTCAATCTGTAATTGCATCCACGAGGCCACGGCTTTTTGTCCATTACGTTCTTTGTTTTCCCCATTCCACACTGCAAACGCCACCGCTTGCAAACGACCAGGAATGAGCTTGGCTTCATTCTCAAGATCATCCCCCTCCACGGTGAGGGGTCGTTTCATGACAACCCGCCATACCCCTCGTTTCCATTCCGCCTGCCCCTTAATTCGTCCCTGCCGTTGCTTACTCGTCAACGTACTGAACCCGCCTCCAATCAAATCTTCAACCGAGGACGGTCGGCGTGGAATAACTTCAAATCGACGAGGCCCTTTTCTTTTTCGTTTCGATTCTTTGGCTCGCGCGGCTCTCCGATCCACATCACTTTGCCAATCGGCTTTCCAATGCCAAAT
>JAJDBR010000076.1 GCA_029261275.1 Nitrospirales bacterium | reverse complement strand
TTGGGTTTCGGGCGTCCACCCTTGTTCTTCAAACAACACACGTCGCGCCAGCGAATAGCCATTACTATGTAGGCCGCTTGAAGCGACCCCGATTACAACATCTCCTGGCTGAATTTTTTCTTTTCCTAACATTTCTGATCGTTCGACCACCCCGACGGCAAAACCGGCCAGATCATATTCTGCCTCAGGGTAACAAGACGGCATCTCCGCGGTTTCGCCACCAATGAGCGCACATTCTGCCTGCCGGCACCCTTCGGTTATCCCTTGAACAATGGCTTCGGCGACATCGATCTCCAGATGCCCGGTTGCTAAATAGTCTAAGAAAAATAATGGCTCTGCCCCACTGACTAGGATGTCGTTCACACACATGGCCACAAGATCGATTCCAATTGTGTCGTGGCGATTCATCATCCTGGCCAGCTTCACTTTGGTCCCTACTCCATCGGTGCCAGACACCAGAATGGGTTCACGGTATTTTTCAGAGGGAAATCGAAACAGGCCGCCAAAACCTCCGAGGTCGCCCATGACTTCAGGTCGAAAGGTGGAACGCACTAACGGACCAATCCGTTTCACAAACTCGTCTCCCCGTTGAATATCGACACCGGCTTCGCGATAGGTTGTCATCTTCTTTTCCTTGTCATGAATCGATCGCTTTCACGGCTGGAGCAAGACCCAGTTCTACTAACGTTTCAAGATGGGCGGTCTGAGGAAACATATCAAAGGGTTGTATTCGCCGAATCTCGTAGCCTTTTTCACATAACAATTTAATATCTCGAGCCAAGGACGGGGCGTCGCAAGAAAGATAGAGCACATGAGGTACGCGCAACGCACCCAATTGGTCGATAATATTGGGATTAAGCCCCGCACGCGGAGGATCCAAAAGGATAACATCGTACGCTCCAGATTGCACCGTCATAAGATAGGATTCGACGGAACTAATTTTCACCCGACACCCTGCAATCTTGTTGACTCGGATTGATTCACGAGCATCATGAATAGCAAATGGATTTCCTTCTACACACGTCACCTGCGCACCCTGACTCGCGAGGGTGAGACCTAATGGGCCTGTTCCGGCATACAACTCTAACACTCGTTTCCCCTTCAGGACGCCAAGGCGTTCCACCACCGTCTTTCCTAATAATTGAAATACGTCCCAGTTCGCCTGCATGAATGATCGATAGCCCATTTTGAGACGCAATCCTCCATAGGCTTCCCATAGATGATCCACACCACGCACCATCGGCTTTTGCCTGACCCGGCGCCTCGAATCATGTCCTGATGAATCCACGCGTTCATAGATCCACCCCTTAATGTTCGGTATCTCAGCACATGCATTCATCAGACATTCGACATGTTCTTTGGTTTGAGCTCGGCCACGGAATATCAACACCCCCCCCACTTCCAGTTGAGACCATCGAATTTCTACACTTTCTAAATTCATACCATCCCTGACCAAGGCACAAAGTACAGTCCGTACAGCATCAATCACCCCTCGAAATCCTTCGTCCACCAGAAAACACGTATCAACCGGCAACAATTGTTGAGTCCCTGATTCAAAAAATCCCAGAAAGACTCCATCACGTCCCTCGCCAATTCCCATACGCAGGACCTGCCGATAGCCATACGGCCTAGGAGAAGGGACCACAGGAGAAATCGGCATATTGGTCATTTTGCCAATCCGACAAAGGGTGTCTTCTAAAATTAATTGTTTTTGAAAAAGTTGCTCTTCGTACTGCACATGCTGCAGCTGACATCCTCCACATCGCCCCACGACAGGACAGACTGGGACAACACGGCTGTCAGTGGGTTCCGAGACATTGAGCACTTTTCCCTGCGTCACGCCTTTTCGTCGACTGAGGATCTCGACTTCAAGGGTTTCACCAGGAATGCTCCCATCACACAAGACCACTTGGCCATTCAAGCGACCCAGGCCCAATCCGCCAGCCACTAATTTTTCAATGTGGAGGAGATGTAAGGATCCAGGGGGTAACGATTCAGGGGAAAAGGCAGGCTTGCTGGTTTTAATGTTCGGGTCGCAGTTCGACATTGAGCAATTTAATCTTTCGGTGTAAATGACTGCGCTCGATTTTCAATTCATCGGCAGTTTTGGAAACATTCCAATTATTTTCTCTGAGCTTTTGCGAGATCACCTCTCGCTCGAACACATTTCTGGCCTCCCGAAGAGAATCATAGTTCGTCCCTACGGATAGCACGGGAACCCCCGTTGGGGCTCGAACCTGCAAAAACATTTCGACATCCGGCCCATCAATGACCGTTTTTGGTACCATAATGAGCAACCGTTCAATGAGATTACGGAGTTCGCGAATGTTTCCCGGCCAATCATGCCGTTGCAATGCTTCAAGGCCATGGTCATTAAACTCTTTGGGTTTCATCCCCTGCTCTTCTGAATGCATTTTGAGGAAATGCTGGGCGAGCTCCGGAATATCATCACCTCGTTCTTTTAATGTCGGGACAACAATAGGCAATACGTTAAGTCGATAATAGAGATCTTCTCGGAAATTGCCTTTATGGATTTCATCCGCTAAATCTTTATTTGAGGCGGCAATCACTCGAACTTGGACATTCAAGAGCTTCGTCCCACCCACTCGTGTAAATTGCTGCTCTTGCAACACACGCAACACTTTGGCTTGTGTGGCTAAACTCATATCTCCGATTTCGTCTAAAAATAATGTGCCCCCATCCGCCAATTCAAACTTCCCTCGCTTCATCGAGGTGGCTCCGCTGAATGCCCCCTTCTCATGACCGAACAATTCACTTTCAATCAAGGTTTCAGGAATCGCCGCACAATTAATCTCAACAAACGGCCGATTATGCCGCGGACTTTTCAAATGAATCGCTCGGGCAACCAATTCTTTGCCCGTCCCATTGGCTCCTGAAATTAAGACACGACTATTAGCAGGTGCGGCCATGGCAATCATTTCTCGAAGCCGATTCATTGTCGGAGAGGAACCAACCAGCTCAAATCGTCGTTCAACTTGAATTCTGAGGTTGAGATTTTCTTCTTCCAATTTCCGTTGATGCAAAGCATTGCGCACCAAAATGGTCACTTTTTCCAAATCCAATGGCTTTTCTAAATAATCATATGCCCCTAATTTCGTCGCTTTTACGGCCGTTTCAATTGACCCATGCCCAGACATCATGACGACCAGAATACCAGGAAACTGTGATCGCAACCGCTTCAACGTTTCCAGCCCATCCATTTCAGGCATCCAAATATCGAGGATAACCAGATCGGGCGAATCGCTACGAACGACCTTCATTCCCTCAACGCCATTTGTGGCGACACAGACCTGATAGCCTTCATCTTCGAGAATACTACTCAGCGAATTCAAAATGGCTGGTTCGTCATCAACAATACAAATTGTTTCTGCCACTTGACCTCCTCAATCAAGGATATGAATTGTGTTCGCTCATAACCCCGAACCGATTCTACCTCGTCTGGACACTCGACTATTCAACCACGGACTCTCGCGTGTCTCACAGAGGTAAGTCGAACCGAAATACCGCACCTTGTGGATGATTGTTTTCAGCATGGATGGTTCCATTGTGATCGGAAATAATTCGATGCACAATAGCCAATCCCAACCCAGTTCCCGTTCGCTTCTTTGAGAAATAGGGGACAAACAATTTCTCTTGATCCTCTGATTGAATGCCGATGCCATCATCGGCCACATGCACAATAGCCCGATGTCGTCGCCAATCAGCCTCCGTCGTCACCCAAACATGTCCCTGATCATGACTTGCCTGAATGGCATTATCGAATAAATTCACAAACACCCGACGCATTTGCTCAGGATCACAATTGAGATCAGGCAAGCTCTCATCAAGCTGAAGAACAAACTTCACATCACGGTGTGCGCCCGTATACAAAGAAATGACTTTCTGGATAATGGCATGAAGGGATTGCCGTGACATTTGCGGCAACGGCATTCTCGCATACTTCGAAAACTCATCGACCATCCCCTTTAAACTCGTCACTTCATTAATGATCACGCCTGTCGCTTGATCAAAAATCTCTTCAAAGTCTGGTGATTTTTCCAAAAACTTTTTTCGCAGCCGCTGTGCAGATAATTGAATCGGGGTCAACGGATTCTTAATTTCATGGGCAATGCGTTGCGCTACTTCCTGCCAAGCGGCGGTTTTTTGAGCTTTAATAAACTCCGTTCGATCTTCAAAGACAAACACAAACCCCAAATCATGACCCGCCTCATTTTGCATCTTGGAAATACTGAGTCCTAAGGTCAAAAGTCGACCATTCGCTGTCTCCATCTGCCCTTCCATGGACAAACTATCCGTTTGTTCCACCAGTATTTGGTCATAGGCTTTCTGAAATAAAAATAGACTAAATTGCTTAAAGGCGTCATAGACGGGCCGCCCTCGCAATTTCTCCCCTTTGACCCCAAGAATACGCTCTCCGGATGGATTAAATCTTGTCACCAATCCCGCCATATCTATAGACAACACCCCAGCCGCAATGGTTTCGACAACGGCCTCTGTATACGCCCTCCGTTGATCGATTTCTACATTGGACTGAAGAAGCGACATATTCATTTCTTCTAAACGTGATTTATTGGTGCGCAAGTCTGTAGTCATTCTATTAAATGATTGTACCAAGGTTCCAATTTCATCCGTGGCTTTCACATCGATATTAATGTCTAGATTGCCTTTGGCTATGGCTTCGGTACCTTCAGCCAATCGTTGAATCGGCACCGTGATGCCCCGTGCCACATAAAACCCAAACCATGTCGCGCCGAAGAGAATGAGCAGAGTGACCACCCCCACGAAAAGATAGGCGCCTCCCTTAATGGGATTTTTCATGGATTTAATTTGACTATATTCTTCAAATTGTTTGGCAATGGCATCCATTTTTCGTAACAACGATTCAGGCACATAGGAGGACACCACCACCACACCTTTCACTTGGTCAGTTTTGCCATTACCCATTATTGGAGCCGCCGCACGAATCAATCTCCCCACGGGTGCTTCTTGCGCCGAAGACTGCGCTTGTGCCCTATCCAACACTTGCAAAACCAATTGCCCGACCGGAAGACTCAGCACGGCATCAGATAGCTGCGGATCCATCATCCGAGCTAAAGTTTCCATTTTTGGTGAAAACACCTCCACCCCGGCTAAATGAAATTCATGTTGCATTCTGGCCAACATGGACTTCAGCAATTCCCGATGTTCCGGTTTTAAAATATCCTCTCGGAAAATTTCCTTGCTGATCACCCGAGCCGTATCCGACGCTAAGACTTCCCGATCGTTTTGATACAAATGCGCAACATCTTCCGAATCTCGCAAGACATGCATCACTTGATCACTAAACCAGACGTCAATAACTTCACTAATCACGCCACTGGCCACGAGTGCGAGAAGAACCGTAGGAATCAAAGCAAACCCAATAAACGCGGCCACTAATTTCGACCGAAACCCTTTTCCCACTAAGCGATTGCGTTTTTCAAAAAAAGCCCTGATTAAATTCCGAGAAAGTAAGAGCGTTAGGGCCACCAACCCAACGCTATCCAAGTACACCAAAAAAAGCACAATGGCATAACTCGGGCTGGGTAAGATGGAATCAGGAAGAAGTGGGCCGGAGAGGCCATACCGCGCATAATAAATCGTTAAGGCAATACAGGGGAGGAGTAAAACCAAAACAATCCAAACCGGAGTATAGTGACGCCGACGACGCTTGAGGGCTGCTTCCGTCGTATTGAAATGTTGCGGCACAATCTCTGGCGAAGTGGTCGTGCGGGGGAATTTCCGTGATTGTGGCAAATGTTTGGAGAACAGGTTCACAGGGCTAGGCATGAGTCAAGATTCGTCAATACACTACACGGAAGGATCCTCTTTGTTGAAGGCTGGGAACGTCCCAAGGCCATAGCGGAACATCGTGACGATTTCTATAGCCCAAATGCCCCACAGAACGATGCTTAGATGTAATAAAGATGAATTCGAACGATGTCGCTCAAGATTTAAGAAGACACGCCTGAGGTGGCACTGACATATTTCATCCGTAGAGTATACAACATATCTCCGATTACGGATGTTTCTTCAGTCGACAGGTTTCCCTTCGTTTTTTCCTCAAGCATCGACAAGATATCGATAATTTCTTTGGCTTGAGGTAAATTGACTGGAGGGGAAGGCTGCTGAGGATCCAAGGACTCACCCATTAACATAAGTGACGATGTCCCCAGCGAAAATACGAACGAGGCAAATGTGAGAGGGGGCATAGGGGAAGAGGATTCAGAAGTTTCTGGTGACACCTGAGACTCCCCTGTCACCGTCGATTCAGGCATGGGAGGCGCCGGTTCTTCAGGAGCCGAACGTCCTCGCTTATCCCGAATCACAAACCCTTGTTCTTCTTCACTCATAATTCGCCCTCCTTGTGGAGAAAAACAGTATCATTATCAGAGGGTGGCGATCAAGAATTCAGAGATTACAAGATGAAGGAGAAACGCGTATAATAGCCCAACTATAGAGTCCGCCATCATTCCAAACATCTTTACCATGGAATCATCATCAGTCCCCCCCCCTTCCTTCCATCCAACGGATGGAAGTTCCATATCAGATGTCGCCGACATCATGGCAATCCTGCGAGGACCGGATGGCTGCCCTTGGGACCAAGAACAAACAACCGAATCATTGAAACCCTATCTTTTGGAAGAAGTGTATGAAGTGCTTGAAGCCATTGACACCCAAAATCCATTAGCCATAAAAGAAGAATTAGGCGACCTTTTGCTCCAGATTCTCTTTCACAGTCAAATCGCCTCCGAACAAGGGCAATTCTCTTATCAGGACGTTAAAAATGCATTAAGGGAGAAACTGATTCGTCGCCACCCCCATGTGTTTCAAAAACACGACCACGATTCCCCTACGACTTCGAGAGAGGTATTACGCCAATGGGAAGAATTAAAACAACTAGAAAAGGGCCAAAAAGGGAAAATGGCTTCGGCCGTGGCCACGGTCCCCAAGACTTCCCCTGCCCTCCAACGGGCCTTTCAAATACAAAAACGCGCTTCCCGTGTTGGCTTTGATTGGGACACCATTGAGCCAGTCCTTCAGAAATTTAAGGAAGAACTTCAGGAACTCGATGCCGCCACAACAAGCATGGCCAGTTCACCAGATGATGCTCAGGCTTCTCTGTCAATCAAACAGACCCATCCAGACATCGAAGCTGAATTTGGCGATGTGCTATTTTCTATGGTGAATCTTTCTCGATTTCTCGGAATCAATCCGGAAGAAGCTCTCCGAAAATCCACCAATAAATTTATCAAACGCTTTCAATATATCGAATCGCAAGCAATGAAACATGATAAACAGGTTAAGGATTTCCCACCAGAAACCCTTGATCAATGGTGGGAAGCGGCCAAACGCCAGGAAGGCACAACATCTCAACCGATGGAAAGCAATCTAAATTCCCCGCCATGAGTGATGAAGAACCAACAGAAGGGCGACGAGTTGGGATTCATCCGATCATTGTCATATTTGGTGTTATCTTTGGTCTCTGGCTCTTCATCACGTTGATTATCCCCAAATCTAAAAATACTCCTACCCATGGGCAAGGATCTTCCCCCAATACCGTTGCGCCATTACCTGGCATCGTCTCCAGTGACCTTATCCCAAGTTTTACGGTCACAGGAACAGTTATTGGGATGAATGCTATTACCGTGCTGGTGCCATCAGCTACCACAGACAGCCAGATTATCGCCCTTCTCCAGTCGTTCCAAAAATCCCGTCTCAATGAGTCGCTCGAAGGCATCCTCCCTGCCACGACGCCTGAAGATAAGCTAGGAACCTTTGCCATTGCAGATATTTATATTTTTTCGGAAAAAGCATATGCCAATCAAGAATCAGCGAAATCGTTAGGTCGTGGAGCTCATGCCCCGGGTGAGTTTTATCCAAGCTCAATTCCCTATGAAGTGGCAATGGAAAAAATCCGTGGCCATTACACCATTGATTTATACAACAAAAAGAAACCCGAGCATGCCTCTATTGGATTTGGGGAAGAAGAAACGGGCGTGTACTCAAAACGTTATCAGCGCGTCTTTTGAAAGTTCAGGAGGTGTCGACTCGAGCAGTCTTTTCTCTTTACACAAGGAAAAAAATTGAGGTAGGAAATCTCTTAAATACCTAATTGGTCTTTAAGCATTTGCCGTAACGTGGTTTTTTCGGACTGCATCCATTGATCCAACAATCCAAATAGGTGCCCCACCCTCTCATCTCCACTAAAGGGTCCAACCATAATATCCAACCGTTGGTCTAATTGCCCATCAGCATCGACAATTGCTAATTTTTGATCTGCAATCGCCCGAACAAGCAATTGGTTACACTTCATCTGTTGTCCTACCGATCCTCCGGGAAACTCCAGGATCGTATTTTTGAGATAATCTAACTCGTGTTCAATTGAAACTTTTATCCTCACACCCTGGGGCGTTGCCCAATTTAGTCGTTCGACAGAATAATCATACGAAAAGGCTGGCTCTTTAGGCTCCCGGTAAGGACCCATAACATTGAGGATGGTTAAATCCGAGGACATGGTGTTTTGTCACTTCCTCTCACGCGGAATGAACAGACCTCGACAGCATCGCATCCATCTGACTTGGCACTTTCGATTTGGATGCAATTTGGATTAATCCACCGGCCCCGCTCCCTTCCAATGGGCCCGACCACCCTTGCAATCCATCCTTGATGTGATACACATTGCCAAAGTTATTTCGGCTCAAAAAATCACAGGCCAAGCGGCTTCGATCACCACTAGCACAATACACCATAATTTTTTCAATGGTCAGCGGAATTTCGGCTTGGTAACGCATTTCTAAATTTTCTACGGGAATTAATTTGGCACCAGGAATATGACGGGTAGAAAATTCGTTGCCCGTGCGCACATCCAACCAGAAGATTCGTTCAGTTTGAGAGGATAGATTCAGAAACTCTTCGGCCTCTTTGGCAGAGATTTCATGATACAACCGCCCTGTTCGAATAAGGTGATCCGACACGGGCTTTCCTAGAGCCAAAAGCGCCGTTTGGATACGCAAGGGTTCAACTGATTTTTCAATTTGTGGCAAAATGGATTTCATTTTTTGTTCAAAATAATACCGCTCCCGTTTGCTGACAGAGAGGTCCCGTCTCAATCGCCAGGCGATCCCCAATGCCACCGTGGCAAGGAGCAAACTACCGACATCCGCGATGAGTCCGAATCCACTCATTTCTACTCATATTTGCTGAAAAAATGAACACTCACAGAGAAGAGAAACCATACAGCGGGAAGGTGAATTGGTCGGGGCGAGAGGATTTGAACCTCCGACCCCCGCGTCCCGAACGCGGTGCGCTACCGGTCTGCGCTACGCCCCGATCATGACCGACTCAATTTTCAAATTTTTAAAGGCTCCACTGCCAATTCATGAACCTCACCAACTGCTTGGCACAACAATTGGCCCTTGAACACACTCACACCTTTTCGCAAACCTGGGTTGCCCTGGACCGCATCTTCTAAGCCTTGATCAACCAGCTGGACTATAAAAGGTAGCGTCGCGTTGGTCAAGGCATAGGTCGCGGTATGCGGGACAATCCCTGGAATATTGGAAACTCCATAATGGAGCACTCCAGCAACGTTATGGACAGGATCAGTATGAGTAGTAGGACGGGTCGTCTCAGCGCACCCACCTTGATCAACAGAAACATCAATGATGACGGAACCAGGCTTCATCTCGAACACCATCTCTCTGGTGATAACCCGAGGCGTACGTGCTGCAGGAAGATAGACAGCCCCGATGACAAGATCGGACCGTTTCAGATGCTCCTGAATCAAAGCCTGACTAGAAGCCAGAGTCACAATACGATTGTGATAGAAGGCCTCCAAGTCCCGTAACTGGCAGAGATCAAGGCTTAAGACCGTCACCTTTGCTCCCATGCCGACAGCAATCTTCACTGCCGAGGCCCCCACCACTCCGGAACCCAAGACTACCACTTCACCTGGGGACACACCTGGAACACCTCCCAATAACGTTCCCGATCCCCCTTGTAATTTTTCCAAAAAGTGGGCCCCAATCTGGACCGCCATGCGACCAGCAATTTCGCTCATCGGGCGTAAGAGAGGGAATTGGCCCAGACTATCTTCTACTGTTTCATATGCAATCGCGGTACACCCACTCTTCAGGAGTGTTTCGGTCAGATGTTTTGAAGCGGCTAAATGTAGATAGGTAAACAGCACATGATCGCTTCGTAATAGAACCCATTCTTCAGGTTGCGGTTCCTTCACTTTTAAGATCAATTGCGCATCGCCAAAGACCTGCTCAGCCGTAGGCAAGAGAACGGCCCCAGACTGGCGATATGCCTGATCCTCAAATCCACTCCCCTCTCCTGCGCCTTCTTGAACCATCACACGGTGGCCACGCCCACATAATTCCTTAACCCCGTTAGGGGTAAGTGCCACTCGAAATTCTTGGTCTTTCGTTTCTTTAGGAACGCCAATCACCATGGACAGACTCCTTAAATGTTATGGGAGTGGAACCAACTGCAATTTTTCTTCAAACATTTCATCCCCGACCTTTAGCGGTTTAAACCTGAATCCCAACATCTATCTGGACAGCTTCAAGAAT
>JAJDBR010000075.1 GCA_029261275.1 Nitrospirales bacterium | reverse complement strand
CCAGCCATTATCGCGACACATTTAACGGAACTGATTAAAACCAATGGGCATGAATTGCTGGGTCGACAAGAGGCCCAGAATTTGCTGGATAACCTCGCTAAGACGTATCCCAAGGTGGTGGATGAACTCATTCCCACCCAATTATCTCTAGGAGTCGTGGTGAGAATCTTGCGGAATCTTCTACGTGAACGAGTATCCATTCGGGATTTACGGACGATTCTTGAAACTGTCGCTGATTACACCACTGTGAGTAAAGATCCTGACACCCTGACCGAATATGCCCGGCAAAATCTATCCAGGACGATCTCTACTCAATATGCCAATGCCGAAGGGTTCGTACATGTGGTGAGTTTGGATCCCCTGTTAGATCGACGGTTGACGGAGGTGATTAAGCCCAGCGGAACCAATCAGGAAGGCTTATCTCCCGGGCTCTTCAATCAAGTCATTGGTGCCGTACGGCAAGCCGTGGAACGAGTGGTTGGACAAGGGTACCAACCGATAGTGCTCTGTTCCCAATCAATCAGGTCTCAACTCTATCGTTTAGTGTCGCCGGGCGTTCATGCATTGGCGGTTCTTTCGCCAAATGAATTAGACCCTAAAACAAAAATTCAAGCTATTGAAGTTGTGAGGTTGCCACATGAAGCTGAAACGGTTTGAAGCTCTCTCGTTACAAGAAGCTCTCCAAGCAGTCAAAGCCGAATTAGGTCCAGAGGCCGTGATTGTCTCGTCCCGCCGCATACAAAAAGCTGGGGGCCTCTTTGGTCTGCTCAGTCAGTCGGTCATTGAAGTCACCGCAGCGGTTGATCGATCGACACCAACCGAAGACACACAACCGGCGGTGACGTTAGATCGCTCGCTGCAAGCTTTGATGAAAAATCAAAAGACTGGTGCTTCCCCTGCTGTTACACCGCCAAAGGCTCCAAAGGAGCCCACGTTTTCTGAACAATTGCAGGTAGCCACAGTGTTAGATCCGGTTACGCAACATTTGCATGACATGAAGGAAGAAATTCAACGCTTGCGGGAATCGCAGAAAGATCCAGAACAAGCCTTGGGTCCCTTGCGACAAGAGTTAGAAGGGTTACGCATCGTGGTGAGTGAAGTGTTAGGAAGTCAGATGCATAGCCGAGTTGAAGGGTTGCCTGGGGATTTATTGGAAGACTACCAAACGCTCGTGGGTCATGGCGTGGATGCTCAACTCGCGCACAAAATATTGCGTTCGGTGGTTGAGACCTTAGGGACGGCAGGGCTTGGAAACCGCGAGGCGGTGGATGAATTTTTGCGAGAACGGATGAAAGAAGATTTCGTGGTTTCCAATCCTTCGGTCTCTCGACAATATGGGCAAAAAATCATGATGCTGGTAGGGCCAACCGGCGTTGGCAAGACGACGACCATTGCTAAGCTTGCCGGGCTCGCTCGGCAACGGGATGAACATCAGAAAACGGTGTTAATTACTTTAGATACGTATCGAGTGGCTGCCGTGGAGCAACTGCGAGTGTATGCAAAAATTCTGAAAATTCCCCTAGAAGTTGTCGTGTCGCAACAAGATTTCTTGGAATGTTTGGGACGTCATCACGAAGCGGACTTGATTCTTATCGACACGGCTGGCCGAAGCCCTAAGGATCGGACTGGGCATGAAGAATTGGTGGCAATGACACGGGGAACGTTTAAAATAGAAACCCACCTCGTTCTCGCCGCTCCGATGGGGGAGTCTGTACAGATGGAGACGATTCGGCGATATCATGCCTTGCCTGTTCACAAAATTATTATGACCAAACTCGATGAAACCTCTAGGTATGGAAACATGTATAACGTCTTGTCCCAAACCGGAATTCCCGTGTCCTATTTATCGTCAGGGCAGCGTGTTCCAGAAGACTTGGAGGCCGCGACGCAGGCAGGTCTTGTGGAATTAGTCTTGGGAGACAAACCGGTTGTCGACAATGTTGAGCCGTCAGTGCTCGTGGAGGTGGTTCACTAATGGGCCTCTCCACAACTTCGTCCCCCATACGCCCAGGAATAACAAGGTATCGACGCTTGGACCAAGCGAGCGGGTTACGGGCTGCCATGAATCCGACGCAATCGCTTCAACCTCAGGTGCAGGTCATTGCTGTGAGTTCTGGAAAAGGTGGGGTAGGAAAAACTAATGTGGTGGCCAATGTCGCAGTGGCATCAGCCAAACAAGGCCGAAACGTCTTAGTGATGGATGCCGACTTGGCTCTTGGGAATGTTGATATTCTCTTAGGGCTGACCCCGCAATATACGATTGAAGACGTGCTTTCAGGTCACCGTAAGTTAGAAGAGGTGCTGGTCACTGGTCCAGAAGGCATTCAATTGCTTCCTGCCACCTCCGGAGGCCAAGCTTTTACCCAACTGACTTACGAGCAACAATTGAAGCTGCATACGGCTTTTCTGGAATTACCACAGGTGCCGGATTTGTTGCTCATTGATTGTGCGGCAGGAATCTCGCCAAATGTCCTGTATTTTAGTTTAGTGGCGCATGAAACAGTTGTGCTGGTTTCACCAGATCCAACTTCTCTGACTGATGCCTATGCCCTCGTCAAAATTCTTTCGACCCGCTACCACCTGCGGACATTTCGATTGCTGATTAATAAAGTCAAAAATGTTCAAGAGGGCAAAGAAGTCTTTCGGAAATTTAGTTTAGTGACTGATCGGTTTCTGTCGATCACCTTGGATTATATGGGGTGTATCCCCTCAGATGAGTATGTCACGATGGCCGTGGCCAAACAACGAGCCGTGTGTGACCTGTATCCCCGTGCCCCAGCAAGCCGAGCGCTGTCTGGGCTTGTTTCCACCCTCCATGACTGGAGAGGACATCATTCATGGCAAGGGGGCTTTCAATTATTTGGACCGTCGGCCTTGGCCGCGACTCAAACTGTGACGGAAGGATAACGAATGAAACGTGGTGCTGTAACAGCTGCTCCTGAGAAGCCCAAAACTGCACTTCCAACGAAGCTCTCGTTGAATAATCAAGAACGGGAAAATCTGATCAAGGAATTCTTGCCAGTCATCAAATACATGGCCATGCGGTTAGCCATGCGAGTCTCGAGTGGACTGAATGTTGAAGATCTTATGAGTGCCGGAATGGTGGGGTTATTAGATGCCTTAACCAAATTCGATCCCTCGCGAGAAATTAAATTTCGTACGTATGCGGAGTTCCGCATTCGTGGTGCGATGCTTGATGAAATTCGGGCCATGGATTGGGTGCCTCGATCCTTGCGAGAGCGAATTGGCAAAATCCATCATGCGGCCAATGAATGGACCAAACGAAAAGGTCGTCCGCCCACGGAAGCTGAATTGGCTGAAGCGTTAGGAATGGAACCACAAGAAGTTGATGAGACACTCCTTCAAGCCAAAGGGGCCGTCGTCCTGAGTTTGGATGATTTAGGCAGTAATGACGAAGATGCACATCCCATCTTAGATGCTTTGGCTGACCGCGATCAGCCCAATCCGTTGGAGTCACTAGTCTCTGAGGATGCACGACGAGCCCTAGTAGATGCCATTGAGCGGTTGCCAGAACGCCAACGGTTAGTGCTGACGCTGTATTATTTTGAAGAATTGACGATGAAAGAAATTGGCGTGATCCTTCATGTGACGGAATCTCGTATCTGCCAACTTCATGCTCAAGCCATGATCCGGCTGAAGGCGTTCCTGCATACCCGTCTTTCGAGATGATGAAGAAGTAAGAAGGAAACGTTAAGGGTACGAAGGAACATCGTGCCTGCTTCCTCTTTCGTCTCTTCACACCGTCCATCTTCCACTTCAGGGTTTCCACCCTAGCTGCTTGAGTTTTGATAGCCATCCACCGAAAAAGCAGAAGAATTCTCTTGCTTTCTATTAGGTCCAGTGATGAATGAACTTGAATCTATAAAAACGCTTGAATCTGTGTGTGAGGATAGCAGTCCTCGTGAGCCTACCTATACGATTTTACTTGTTGATGATGAAAAATTGGTGCGGATGGTTGCCAAACGACGCCTCAGTAAGCTCAATCATCGGATGATTGAAGCACGGAATGGCAAGGAAGCTCTGGCGATCGTGGAACACGAAAAGGTGGATTTGGTCTTGTCCGATTGGATGATGCCGGAACTGGATGGCCCAGGATTGTGTGAAGCGATAAAAAAAGACGACCGGTTTCGGTCCATTCATTTTATTCTCATGACCGCTTTGGACCAGCCTTCGCAAATTGCTGAAGGCCTTTCTCGAGGGGCTGATGATTTTCTTCCGAAATCAGCATCTGATCAAGAAATCCTAGCGCGAGTGGGGGCGGGACTTCGTGCCCGGCAATTACTTTTAGATCTTGAAGAATCCTATCGCGTGATCACAGAAAAACAGGATCAATTGGATACGGAATTGTATTCGGCATCGGAATTTGTACGCTCCTTGTTGCCGGTGCCAGGAGAGGTCGCTCCTGGAATAATGTTGTCATGGGAATTCCTCCCGTCTTCACAGTTAGGGGGTGATTTATTTCAAGTGGCACAATGGGGTGATGATCATCTGGGTATCATGGTGTTGGATATGTCTGGGCATGGCACGGGTCCAGCGTTGAGGGCGGTTTCCTTGGCCATGTGGTTTAAAGGAGGACATATTGCACAAGCCTTTCCAAATTTTGATCCAGGCGAGATGGTGACACGTCTCAATGCCGAAAACCTGATGACAGATCAGGGAGACTATTTCACTATTTGGGTGGGGGTCTTACAGCGTTCAACCGGTATTCTACGGTATGCCAGCGCAGGCCATCCTGGTTCAATTTTAGTCAGGAAGAATGCGCCCTCTGTCGTGTTAGGAAGGAAATCCTGGCCCACAGGATTTTCGCCTGATGAAACCTATCACACTGACTCCATCACGCTGGAGGACAAAGACCGGCTCTATTTATATAGCGATGGGATTTATGAAGTAGTGAATGCCGAAGATGAAATTTGGGGCAAAGAACGCTTGCAAAGCGCACTGGAACACGTCTACACACGTCCGATGAAATTGGGCCTTAAAAGCCTGATTCATACCAGTCGTTCCTGGCAGGCAGATGGTGTGTTTGGAGATGATGTGGCCCTGATTGGGCTAGAACTTCATTTGGAGTCCAAAGAATCATTCTGATGAGCAATGAACAACTACGTATTTTGGTCGTTGATGATGATGATCTGAATCTGGACGTCTTAATCGAATGCTTGAAGGATGAACCTTATGAATTGATTCAGGCACATAATGGCATTCAAGCGTTGGAGCTTTTACGTCAAGATCATCAAGGGTTTGACGCCATGATTCTGGACCGCATGATGCCTGAAATGAATGGCCTCGAGGTCATGACAGCATTGAAGGCCGATGAACAGTTTAAATGGATGCCAGTGGTCATGCAGACTTCTGCTGCTTCACCAAGGGAAATATGTGAGGGCATGGAAGCGGGCGTCTTTTTTTACCTGACGAAGCCGTTTGCTCCACAGGTTTTACTTCGCATGGTCCATGCCGCGGTAGAAGAAGGACTGAAATGGCAGAGTCTCGCGCGAAACTTGCGGGTTCAAGTCAAAACGATGGGTTGTTTGCAACAAGGAAGGTTCAGAATCCAGACGATTGATGAGGCCTATGATTTAGCTTTGTTAATCGCGCAAGCCTGTCCGAAGTCTGAGAAAGTGGCCTTTGGGCTCAACGAATTAATTGTGAATGGTATAGAACATGGCAATTTACAAATTGGCTATGATGAAAAAACTATGCTTCAAGAAAACAATCAGTGGGAAGGTGAAATAGCCCGCCGTCAAATATTGCCTGAAAATGCCAATAAATATGTAGAGGTCATGTTTAAACGTCATCCCGAACATATTCAGGTGACGGTGTCAGATCAAGGGCAAGGATTTGATTGGAGTGACTATGAGGAAATAAAAGCGGACCGATTACTAGAAAGTCATGGACGGGGAATCGCCATGGCCAAAGCCTTAAGCTTCGATCGGGTGAACTATCAGGGAAATGGCAATCAAGTCGTTTGTCTGGTGCATCTGAAAGATGTGGCTGCGATTGAACGAGAGTCGTGTCGGGATCTGGTGGGTAGAGAATCCTGACCAATATTTGGCTTCGTGAAGTCGGAGGAGTGAATCTTCGGTATTTGAGAGGGTGCCCCCTCTTGAAACAGTCCATCCGTTTTTCTGTGTGGATTGCTGCATAGTATGAGCAAACCCTTTGTCGTCCATATGGTTAACGAATGCTGCTCGGAGTCAGCCCCACCGATCCCGTGGTAGAGCCTGCTCACTCTTATGGATCAATCGTATGTTGAAGCAGGCTGGCCACTCGCCGATTCATGGAACTTTCCCGGTTCTAGAAGAAGCGATCAACTTTCATCAACTTCAATGCTATCACCTGGACACCAATCCAAGAAAAGGAGCCGCTTTGGCCTGGTTGGCCAGGCACTTAGTCTTTGCCCATTGGGTTTCCGTGGACATACCTGAAAATTGCTGATCTTTCCTGTCGTGCAGGCTCTCAACATCCCCACATGATGGGCTAGATAGCATCTTGGAGATCAAGGGTAGCATTCACCCGCCCATTGATTCTCTGCTCGTTTGAGCTGAATACCCATCTTCTTGGCCTGTGGAGGCAAGGCGAGGCTCCGAAGGGCTGTTTTTGGCAATGAGTCGTAGGCCCATTTAAGGAAGTAACAAAGCACCAAAAATACTATCAGACTCTCAAGTCGAGAAATTCTTGACCCGATAATTCCCTATATCGGGAGGTGCATCCTTAGAATAGTTCTGCTCGGGAGAAAGCTGCGGTGAACGATTCGGGTTTGGCAACAAGGGGGATAGTTGGACATGAAGAAAAAGAGTCGCAATGCCAAGGTTGAGGAGGATATGCAAGAAGACCAAATAGAAAAACCACTTGCAGCAGACTCCATCTTAAAACCCATTGGGGACCTTACGATTTTTGAGGCTGGGCAGTTTCATGAAGATCTTCAGTCTCTTCATCAGCAAGAGGGACCGTTGGAGCTTGATTTATCGGAAATTGATCGTATGGATTCTTCATGCGTGCAGTTGATTGTGGCTGCCACCCGTTCAGGACGGCTCACGTTAAAAGGGTATTCATCGCAAATACGAGATCGATTTGATCAAATTGGGTTTGCACAATTTCTTCCAAATGTACCTGGTGCCCCTTAAAGGTAATAGGGACTGCGATTATATGATGTGCCATAGCCATAAATAATGAGAGGTGATGTGTGGTGATTGATTGGATGATGTGGGGAGTGTTCATGGTTGTTGGGGGTGGCGTGGGGTATGCCCTGGGGCGTCGAACAGGGCAATCACAAATTAAGAGGCTAGAGGGCCATTTACAAGAATCAACGAAGCAACAGGCTAATACTCAACAGAATTGGAAGGAATTTTGTGGGTATCTAGCACCGGTTTTTCCTGTCTTCGTTGGACAGCTGAAGGCGGTGATTCAGGAAACTGAGCAAGCCGCGGCGGGGCTGATTCAACGGTTTCAAAAAATTTCTCAACAAGCACGTGAATCAGCCTTCGAGACCGAAACTATTCTCAATATGGGTGAAGGTGAATCGGATGGTGGAATGAGCGTGGAACGAATTCTGAATGAAACGAAAGACACCCTGCAAATGTTTGTAGATCAGGTGACGCAAACGGCGACAGTCACCGTCTCCACGGTGAACGTCATGGAAGATGCGCTCGATACGACGTCACGGATTTCTGAAGTGGTAGAAGAAGTAGAATTTATTGCAGACCAAACACGATTGTTAGCCTTAAATGCAGCGATTGAAGCGGCTCGAGCTGGAGAGCATGGACGAGGATTTGCGGTCGTGGCGGATGAAGTCACCAAGCTTGCAAATCGGTCAGGGCAAGCAGCCGAACAAATTCGTGCCTTGGCTACAGCAGTGAAAGGGACGACGGAATCTGCCATGTCCGAGCTGCAAGTCTTAGCGGCGTTAGACCTGACATCCACGTTGAGAGCCCAAGAAAACATCATGGCTATGACTGAGGTGATGGTGGCCAAGAATGCCGCACTGAAAGAAAGTGTGGGGCAAAATTCAGGACGAGCCAGAGAACTCGGGGAAGATATTGGACAGATTGTCATGTCCATGCAGTTTCAGGACATTACTCGACAAAAAATTGAACATGTCTATCAACCGCTGGAACGCATTTATGCGCCATTGCAAGCGGTCGTCGAAGAGCCGGCTGGAGCAGATACCATGACCAATGTGATCGAGGAATTTCGGAATCTGGAGCATGGCTATACCATGGAATCCGAACGACTCACAATCGAGGCTGCTCATGCAGGGGAAGAGGCGGTCTTGGTGGGAACAACTGCCAACGACAAGGGCGATAGTGTCACCTTATTTTGAAACGAGTAAGGAATGGAAAGTGTTTGTTCCTTATTCATCAGGTCTTACTACTTACGAAGAATCCAAGTAAATAAAGGGCAAGAATGAATCAAGTTGTGCGACAGACAAGCAAGCCAACAAAAGAGGGGAAAGATCATGGGTAAGACCGTACTCGTAGTTGATGATTCCGTTTCCATGCGGCAAATGGTGAGTTTCACGCTCACAGGGGCTGGGTATGAAGTGGTTGAAGCCGGCGATGGGAAAGAGGCCGTCGATAAATTAAACGGGGGAGCCAAGCCGAATTTGGTCATTACGGATTTAAATATGCCCAATATGGATGGCATTTCGCTCATCAAAGCGATCCGTGGGATGGCCCCACATAAATTCACCCCTATCTTGATGCTGACCACTGAATCCTCAGATGACAAAAAGAAAGAAGGGCAAGGCGCTGGAGCCACGGGGTGGGTCGTCAAGCCCTTCAACCCCGAACAAATGCTCGCCACAATAAAAAAGGTGATGCCCGGGTGAACACTATCCATACATTCTCACTTTTGACTATTCACGAGGCAAAGCATGGCTGTTGATCTCTCGCATTTTCAAGAATCCTTTTTTATCGAGTCTGCGGAACATGTCGAAACAATGGAGTCAGGGTTTTTGGAATTGGAACAACGTCCACAAGATTTGGATTTACTGAACCGCATTTTTCGGGCGGCCCATTCCGTTAAAGGTAATGCGGGAATGTTTAATTTCACGGCCATTGCGGGTCTCACCCACAAAATGGAAAACGTGCTGGATCTGATGCGGAATGAAAAAATACCTGTGACCTCGCATGCTGTGGATGTGCTGCTGCGCGCGCTCGATGGACTCAAAAGCTTGTTGGATGCCGCACAAGGCGGAAGTGAGCCCGATGGCGAGATCATTCAAGGTCTTGAACAGGAGCTTCAGGCGTGCCAAGACGGTGATGAGGGGAGTGCCGCACTCGCCCAACCATCTGCAGACCTCGGATCGGTCCCACAGCCAGCCAATACCTGGCGTCTGATAACAATCGCTTGGGTGCCGTTGCCGGAACTGTTTCAACGTGGGTTGGACCCCGCGCAAATCTTTAAAGAGCTGCATGAACTGGGCATGGCCAAAGTTCTCCAGGTGCAGGTAGACAAGATTCCTTCTCTAGAGGCGATGGATCCTGAACGATGTTATCTGAGTTGGGCCGTAGAATTGGAAACTGATGTTCCCCTCACCAAGGTCGAAGCCGTGTTTGATTTTGTGAGGGATGGGAGCGAATTGACGATTACTGATTGTGCGCCGAAGCAGGTTGAACCGTATAAACGGGTCGGGGAAATTTTAGTAGAAGAAGGGGTTGTCACCCCTGGAGAAATTTCCGATAGCTTGGCCAAGCAAAAACCGTTGGGAGAAATTCTCGTAGAAGAGAAAAAAGTCACGCCTCAGCAAGTCGATAAGGCACTTCAAAAGCAACAGCAGCTTAAAAAAGGGGAAGGGGCTTCCATTCGAGTGGATACCGATAAGATCGATAAACTCATTAATTTGGTGGGAGAGTTGGTCATTACCCAATCGATGATTACCGATCTTGGTGAAAAATTTACGATAAGCCAATTACCGGTCTTGCAAGAACGAATTGTGCAATTAGAACGCAATACGCGAGAGCTTCAAGAGCGAGTCATGTCCATAAGGATGATGCCCATTGGATCGGCCTTTCATCGATTCCCACGTCTCGTGCGGGATTTGGCTGGGAAGAGCGGGAAGCAGATTCAACTCGTCATGTCTGGTGAAGAAACGGAGTTGGATAAAACCTTGATTGAAGCCATTGGTGATCCACTGACTCATTTGGTGCGCAATTCGGCCGATCATGGGTTGGAAGGGCCTGAAGAACGAGTGATGGCTGGAAAGCCGGAGCGAGGGACGGTGCGTCTTCATGCCTTTCATGATGGCGGCAATATTTGTATTGCGGTAGAGGATGATGGCCGAGGGCTCAATCGGGAAAAAATTGTGAAGAAGGCCATTGAGCGTGGGTTGATTGCGGAAGGCGTCACGATGAGTGACGAAGATGTCTATCAACTCATTTTCCGGGCGGGCTTTTCCACTGCCGATACGATTACGGACGTGTCGGGTCGTGGCGTAGGAATGGATGTGGTGAAACGGAATATTGAGGGGCTTGGTGGGTCGGTTTCCATCGACAGTACTCCAGGAAAAGGTTCCAAGCTCACACTTAAATTACCATTGACTTTAGCAATCATCGACGGAATGACAGTTCGAGTGGGAGAAGATAACTATATTATTCCGCTGATTACGGTGACCGAATCCATACGGCCCAAACCTGGGGAATTACAGCGTATTGTCGGGAAGGGAGAAGTGGTCAATTTGCGAGGAGAATGGGTCCCCTTGGTTCGGCTGTATGAAGCGTTCAATGTTACCCCAGAATTTACCGACCCTTCGAAAGCCTTATTGGTGATCGTGGAAGCGGAAAATCGGCGAGTGGCTGTCTTGGTTGACGAATTAACAGGTCAGCAACAAGTGGTTATTAAAAGTCTTGAAGAAAATTATCGAAAAATCGAAGCCATATCCGGCGCAACAATTTTGGGGGATGGACAAGTGGCGTTGATTTTGGATGTGCCTGGATTAGCAAAATTGGCTCGAGTTGGTCACACCGCAGCCGCATGACGAACAATAAATAGTGAGGAGGGAGGATGGGACGGGTAAAGAAAGAAACATTTCTGGTATTTTTCCTTACCACTAATTCCTTACTAAGATGATAAAGTGGACGAGTTTTGAATCATAATGATGACGTACATAACCAAGGAGCCAAACCATGTCCATGGCGACAATTGAACCGGCAGAACAACAAGATATTCGGACCAGCTATTCACGCGATGATCAGCAATTTCTGACCTTTAATCTGGCTGATGAATATTATGGCGTGGACATTCTGAAAGTCCAAGAAATTAAAGGCTATACCACTGTCACCAAAATACCTAACACTCCAGACTATTTAAAAGGGGTCTTAAATTTACGCGGAACGATTGTTCCCATAGTGGATCTGCGAATGAAATTTGGCATGGGTGAGACTGAACCGACATCCTTTACCGTAGTGGTGGTCGTCAATGTCCGCAATCGAGTGATGGGCTTTCTCGTGGATGCGGTATCCGATGTCTTGGATCTGAATGCCAAAGATATTCAACCGCCTCCGCAATTAGGCAATACGGTTGATATCTCGTTTGTGGCAGGGATTGGAAATTCCAACGACCATCTGGTGACGCTCTTAGACATCGATCGAGTGTTAACCGAAGACGAAGTGAAAGCCGTTGATGCTATTCCGTCGGATGTAGAATCGGGCGTTGCCCCAGCGTAGCCAGCGAGCAAGAAAAAAAATGATTGCCGTGAATGAAATTGTCGAATGTGAATAAAAGGATGTGTGGGAGGCGGATTGAAGACTGAAGGAATTCAGGTCACAAGACGCGTGCAACAAACTTTCAATCAAGGAAGAACAGGCCATGAACAATGTATTAAGTAAATTCTTCAGTTGGGGCATTGCAGCCAAATTAGTCACCATCTTTGTCATCTTTGGGGCGGTACCGATGGTCGCTGTCGGCCTCATTGCGTTTGACGCCGCCGAAGACATGAAAGCCAAAACCGGTGGTCGATTCATGGCGGAAGCCAAAGGACTGGCGGATAAAATCGATCGCAATCTGTATGAACGCTATGGCGACGTGCAAGCCTTTGGCTTTAACGATGCCATCACGCGCACCTCGCAATGGTATGACGACTCTGAGTATAACGTGGTCAGTCAAATCATGAACAAATACGTCAAAGCCTATGGCATCTATGATCTGTCGTTGCTGGTGGATCCGACCGGCGCACTCATCGCGGCGAATTTCCAAAATGCGCAAGGCGAACCCATTGACGTGCAATGGATGTTTCAAAAGAACTTTAAGGAGACAGCCTGGTTTCAAGCGTTAGAAGCGGGGGCATTTACGACGAAGATGCCCTTTACCGCTCCGGGGAATGATATCTCCTCTGGCACGTTCATCGAAGATGTGCATATTGATGAGGATGTGAAACACGCGTTAGGCAATGATGGGATGGTCATGGGCTTCTCAGCGCCCGTGTATGATGACAACGGCACCGTG
>JAJDBR010000074.1 GCA_029261275.1 Nitrospirales bacterium | reverse complement strand
CATGTGAGATTGACTAACCTGAAACATTCTTAAAACTTCGCCCCATTCCGTTTCAAATTGACACCATGATTCTTTTGAAGCGGCAACGCCCCCAACAGAAAATATTGGCGTAGAGACATCGTCTTTGTGTCCGCTTTCATCTAGATAGGCAGTTAACATTAAGACAATCGGATGCGGCCCTTGCCACAAAAATGAAAACCTTGTAATGCCTGACGACTCAATTAACGCTTCCATCGTATCCTCCTCGGGCGTAGGTGTCAACATCAACATAGTCCCCCTCTTTAGATACAACGGGTATCTCTTTTGAATTACTTTTATGAACAAAGAGGGGAAAAATTATAATATAGGAAATAGGGTACTTCGGTTGCTCACCTTTGTAATTTCTAATCAGGGCTTCAACTTTTCCCATTCTGACGTCTCTGGCTCGCCCTCGCTGAATTTCTACCGTATAGATTTGGGATTGGTATAAGGTTTAGAATCCTTTTTTGAAATTCTTGAAAAGAATGAGTTGTTCCTGATGTCTACCTAGAATATTGGAACGGCGTATCTCCATGACGCGAGGGGAAGAAATGGATTGATAGTATGGGCTTTTTCATCAGAATTGCTTCTTGAGGAATCATCATTTCCCCTAAGGTAACGAATTGGCATGCAGGTTGCTCTATCAATTCATCATTCTCGTAAAACCTATGTACATGTTACTTCAATGTCCCACGAGGAAAGGGGAAGGTTTTTGAGAAAGGGAAAACATTTTTTGATTCAAATTACCCTTTATTCGTAAAAATTGGAGGTGAGAAATGAATAAATTATTTGCATACTCTAACGCAATTCAAAGTTTGGCCCTTCCTGGATTTTTTCTGATGATTGTGCCCTTGATGGGGAACGGCCTCTTTTTTGTTCAAGACTTATATGCCCAATCTGCTGTTGTGCAGACCCAGGCGGAACATGGAATGGTAGATTGGACCAATGGAATCATCCGGGCCGAGGGGCTTGGAGTGCCTCCAGAAAATGCCGCGAATGCGACGCATTCTCGGGAAATGGCCAAACGTGCTGGTCGTGTAGTGGCCTATCGCAATCTCCTTGAAATTGTGGAGGGTATTCATGTGGATTCACACACGTTGGTTAAAAACTATATGGTTGAAAGTGACAGCATCAATACTAAAGTTAAAGGGCTTGTGCATGGTGCGCGCGTGACCGAGGAAAAAGGGCTTCCGGATGGATCCTATCTTGTGACGGTGGAAATGAAATTATCCGGTGAATTCCAAGGGACGGTTCTTCCTTCTCGGGAACGAGTGCCTGATCGGTTGAAGTTCACGGAAAATTCACGGTCAAAGGTTGATGCGAGTTCCTCTGATGTTCTGGTTTATACAGGGTTAGTCGTTGATGCACAGGGATTAAACGTGAAGCAAACCCTGTCGCCGAAATTGATAATGGAAGATGGTCGTGTCGTGTATGGTTCAGAATGGGTTGATCCTGATGTGGCTCAACAACAAACGGTAGTGGGTTATGTGAATGGAATTCCTAATGCCAAGTCACACAAACGGGTGATATCTGCTCCATTAGTCGTGAAGGCGTTACGGGTCGATGCTGATAATCCGTCTGATTTGGTGATTAGTGATGCCGATGCTCAAACGCTTCATATGGTTCCAGAACATGTCCAGTTTTTAAAGAACGCAAAAGTCTTAGTGGTGTTGAAATAATTGTTGTAGGAAATAGGAATTCTGAGAGAGAGAGATGCTTTTTTTGGAAACGCTTTGACGAATGAAAAATTTTATGAATATTCGCCGATGGACAATATTAATGTTATGGGGTATGGCTGCTGTAATTCTTGGTAGTGGTTTGATGATGAACCCTTCAGCTTTTGCGCAAGAGTTTTGGGAGACCTCCCAGGAGCTCATTGAGCCCCAGGCGAATGGAACGGTCAATTGGAGTTCGGGGAGTCTTGTGGCGAAAGGTATTGGGATTCCTCCAGAAGAGTCTAGCTCTTCTTCGGCTGCGAATGCGATGGCCGCGCGCGCAGCCAAAGTCGTAGCTTTGAGAAATCTTTTGGAATTAGTCCAAGGTGTTCGAGTGGATTCGACGACTACGGTCAATAACTATATGGTCCAATTTGACGTAATACAAACAAGAGTGAAGGGTGTAGTGAGGAATGCTCAAGAGACGAAAAGGGCTGTCTTTCCTGATGGAAGCGTAGAAGTCACGGTGTCAATGGAGCTTTGGGGGGATCACTCTCTTCTTTCTTCGCTTAGCCCGCTCAACGAAAGGAATCGTTCATCTGGGAGGGACTCTTCTGAGCAGAATGCGATGGGGTATTCTGGAGTGGTCTTGGATGCCCGCGGTTTATCGCTGAACCCAGTAGCGTTCCCTTCCTTGCTCGACCCCGAAAGACAGTCTATTTTGTCTACTGACGAGAACCAACGACTAAAAGGTCAAATTAGGGGAGGGGCGCAGTATTTCAAGCTCAAAGAATCTCTGCTGCATTCAAGGATCTGGGGCAGGTATTTCGTTTTGGACAAAAAAGAAACTGGCCCTTCCTTGAAACGAGTTGGGCCTCGGCCTTTGACGATCAAAGGGTTGAGTAAGGCTGGAGCCTTCCAAGCTGACATTATTGTGAGTGCGACGGATGCCCAAAAAATTCGAGAAGATGAAAGCTTGTTACAAGCCTTACGGAATGGGCGAATCATCATCGTGACCGATCCGTTAATAGCTGGAATTGAAGGAAATCTTCCCGGATCAACTGTAATTATGGCGAGTAAAATGAGTTTCTAATGTGTAAGGACCGGATCAATGGAATATGGGATTAACCCCTATTAAATTGTGGTGTTGATGTCACGGCTCCAAGCTTGTGCCTGTATTTTCCAAAGATCGACAGGAACGGTGGTTGGGTATTGGTCTCAGTGCCGGCCTGACTGGAATTATTCTAGGAATTTTCTGGGTAGGAGGTTTTGAGTGGTTGGAACAACATTCGTATGACTTACGTATGCAGTGGCGGGGGACGGCCACCATTCAAGCACCAGTCATGTTGGTCCTTAACGATGAATCCACGAGTGAACGGTTAGGAGTCGCCCCGAGCCGGATCTCAAGAATGGTGTATGGAAAAACTATTCAAAATCTCTCTCAGGCCGGAGCTAAATTGATTGTGATGGATGTACTGTTCGCCGACTCGCAATCGGAAGCAGAAGATGCTTTTTTAGAGAAAACTATTCGAAAGGCGGGCAACGTGATTCTGGCCCGATATATCGGATCAGATGATCATCGAGTTCCTTTGAAAAGGTTCGAGCAAGCGGCCATGGGACAAGGATTAGTGAATGTTACCCCAGATGCTGATGGAGTTCTCCGTGGTGTCCCATTGTTGGGTGGGCATTACGAGGGGGATTCGCTGACACCGATTTTGTCCCTTGGCGTGGAAGCCGCCAGACAGTTCATCAATTCAGAGAATGGAGACTCCTTGGAATTTGAATCTCGAGACAGAGTTAAGATTGGTTCCTTGATTGTTCCTCTCGTCCAAAACCAAGTTTTAGTGAATTTTGTGGGCCCTTCCGGGGCTATTCCCTTTCGTTCTATGTGGGAAGTGGCACAAGGAAAGTTTTCCAAGGAACTGTTTTTTGGAAAAATTGTTTTGGTTGGGTCTAACGTACCGAGTTTGCATGACTTTTATCATATACCCTTACCCCACAAGGAAAGTAAAACGATTGGAGATGCTCCCGCGCATGTTCATTCTGCGCAAATGGCTGGTGTTGAAATTCATGCCAATGTCATCCTTACGCTTTTAGAGGGAAAGGGGATAGAACGATCGAGTGAAAGGATGGTTCTGGTGCTCATTGCTCTGCTGGGTGCATTGTGTTGCCTCACCGTTATTCTCTCCCCTCGTGGAGAGTTTGGGGTCATCGTTGCAACTCTTATTTTAGCGGGGGTAGTCATCTGTGCCGCTGTGGTGTTGTTTTTTCATGAAAGTTATTGGCTGGATATCGTGCCACTCTTGGCCGTGCTGAATGGACATTTTGCAATGGCCACGGCCTACCAGCGCTACCTGGTGGTACGGCAAAAAGACCAACTTCGCCTAATGTTTTCTCATTTTCTTTCGCCAACAGTTGTGGATCGTCTATGGCGTCAACGAGCCACATTTTTCGATGGAAATCGAATTGTTCCTCGACCATTGGTTCTTACGATTCTCATCGTCCAGTTTCGCAATATGGCAGACATCATTCATAGCCTAAAGGCAGAAGGGTTACTGCCTTGGTGGAGTAGTTATCAGATGGGCCTCTCGAGGGTTCTACGGCCATATGGTGGTTTGATCAGTGTCTGGGAAGATCAAGGTTTTCGAGTGTATTTTGGAGCTCCACTTCCGTCTTCGTCGTCGGATCCTGTGCAGACTGATGCTCGTCAAGCTGTCAAATGCGCTTTTCAGGTATTACACACGATCAGTGCCCTCAATAAGTCATGGGAGGAGCAAAGGGTCCCTGCGCTTGAGGCATCAACTCTTCTCTACACCGGTTGTGGCATAGGGGGCAGTATTCAAGATTCAGATGGCTCAGAATACAAAGTGATGGGGGAAGTCGTCCAGATGATTCACCGTTTAGATCAATGGGCGAGGGGAGATCCTAGTCTCCCCCAACAGGCTTTGGTCTTATCTGGACAATCAACTGTGACCTATTTAGGTGCCCTCTGGCATACGAAGAAAATCGGAGATATCAACGAATGGACTGGAAATGGTAAAGTTCAGATCTACCAAATTCAGGAATCCGGATCATCGCCCACTTATACGTCATCGTTGGGGGAGAGCTTATGAGACTCATCATCATCTGCACCATAATTTTTGGGGGAATGTTGTTTTCTACCGTACCAGGGAAGGCGCAACATCCGACCACCCGTGAGGCTGTTCAAGGAAAAGCTTGCTATTCCTTTGGCGATGATGAAACCCCTACTTTGGCAAAAAGAAAAGCTGAGGCGCTTGCCCGTGAGCGTGCTGTCAGTGGCTATCGAGTGTGGGTGGAGTCATCTTCCAAGGTCGAAAATTTCCAATTAAAAGAGGATTTAATTCAGACGATTAGTGCTGGAATGTTGCATAAGGTCGTGATTGATGAGGAAACATCGAATGGGCGGGAAATTTGTATAGCCCTTTCCGCGGAAATTGATCCTCAGGATATTGATATGGAGGTGTCGCGAAGGCAAGACTTCCATTTGATGAAAAATGAAATAACTTCTGTCTCTTTCAATGCTGATGAGGCTTTTGGTTTACGGGTTTGGTTAAACAAGGAGGATGGGCGTTATCTTGAAGATGACGCGTTAATTATTCATGTCCAATCTGATCAAGATGCCTATTTGAAGTTGGATTATTTTCAAGCAAATGGAACCGTTGTCCACTTAGTGCCAAATTTTTATCGAAAACAGGCCCGTATTAAAAAAGGGGAGATCTATACATTTGGGAAGGAAGGGGGCCCTGAACGCTTTAGAATTGGCGAACCCTTTGGCGACGAAGTCATTAAAGCTGTGGCGAGTGTTCGGCCTTTTGACGATGCATTAACATCTACAGAAGATGTGAGCAATAGCGAGGCCTATATGCAGACCCTCAAGAAAGGCTTATCGGATCAATCAACAGATTTTAAAGGAACCGAGCGAGGGATCAAAGTGATGTCGGGGGCATCGGTAGCCTTATATACTTCTAGTCGAAAAGTCATGGATTTCAAGAAGACTTTGGAGAAATAGGGGCTTCTATTTTTGTCCAAGTACAGACCGTGAACAAGTCAAATTCAAAGAAATTTTTGGTGCAGTTACCTTGAAGTATTTCATCGTCTTCGCTAGGGTGCCCTCTCGATGGCCCATCAGCAATAAATTGATATTATAAGCTTTCCTTAATATAAAAGAGGAGTGTGTTGTTTTTTGAAATGTAGGCCTCAAATATATTTTTATGTCCCTCTCCTCTCTTGATAACCCTCCTGCTTCTACTCTGACTTTACAGTGGAATGAATTTTCTGATCTCTTAGGCGGAGTTTCCTGGGATCAGGCCTGCTCGCAATGGTCTTTTGACCAATTGTCGGAAGACAAGCGATTGGCTCTTCCTAGTTTAGCCCGTCGTTTTACAGAGCCCCGTCAATTTCTCCTTTCAAAAGGTGTGGATTCTTGCTCTCTTTTGGAGGTGCTTTGGTTACAATGCCGCCTTTTTTCTGGATTGAGTACGCAATTACTCGCTTTCTATCAACAACATCGTCGTCCTCATTTAGGGCTTGGGCCCTCACGGATCAGGGTCGTCCTGCCCAAGGAGGCTGATCCTCTTCTTCCAGCCAGATGGAATTTTTCTGTTGGAAATTTAGACGGCGGGGAAATGGCGGTCCCTTTTGTACATGAGACCATGCCGGCAGCATTTCAAGCCAATTTATTTCAGCCTCCCCATTCCCTGGATACCAGTTTTAAAGCGCCAGAGATGCGAGATTGGCCGCTAGGGAAAAAGGAGGAGTATACGGTTCTGCTTCGTTCTATGGAAAAAAACAGGAAGCAAGAACATGCTCAAGATAGGGTCACCGGCATTTTTCATTTACACATCATGAGTGACACGCTTCAGGGATTGTCGTTTTCGTCCCAAGATGTGTTTAGCGTCCAACTTCCTCTTCGGCAACAAGGCAATGCCTGTGTCGCCATTTGGGCCACTCGTCTGGAGTCACCGGAACGAGGAATTGTAGTGCGAGGGCAATCGGAACCTATGAGTCTAACGGAATGGGAGCAATTGGTATCGGCCCAAGATACGGCTTTTTCCCACACCCCTGTGATTTTTTTTCGATCCTTTCAGCATTCATGCGACTTGTATAGTTTAGGACTTCTGTTCTTTCAGATCTTGTTAGGGAGGGATGCTGAGACGATGACTCGGCTAGAACAGTGTCTGCCCACCCTAATTCGAGGAGTCACGCTTCTTTCCAAGCGAAATGGTGAACCACTACTTGGAAAGGGGATCAGTCCAATTCGCTTATTGCTTGAGGAGCAAGGCACTTTGTTTTCATCAAAACGAGTGCTCGGTTCCACCAGAAACCCTTTGAAGGAAGGGCAAGAGATTCCTCGTTATATTTGGTACTCCATCCTAGAGCTTGCTCTTCGGTTGGTCGCGCGAGAACCGGTCCGAGGAACGACTGAGGACCATGAGGACATTGATGTTTCTGATCCACTTGTGCAGCTCAACGGCATTCTCCATCAGATTCGCGAGATAGGCGAATGGATCCGATTGGAATTATTCAGTCCTCACGAACGACGGCGTGAAATACTTCGAGCTTGCCAGACGGTGCGAAAGGGGGTAGGTCCAATGGACCTGTAACGTCATGTCATTTCAACTTATCGTCCAGCCCCCCCATGACCAAGATTGTCTTGCCTTATCAAAACGTGAATGGGGAGAAGAATGCATTATTGGAAGAGGAACCGCCAGCCATTTTCGCCTTCCTGATCAGCGCAAACTGATTTCTTCTCGCCATGCAAAAATTACGCAGGAAATCGATGCCTATGTGCTCATGGACATCGGGAGTACGAATGGAACGACATTAAATGGCACTCGGCTTGAAATAGGAAAGCCCTACTCTTTAGCTGCACATGATCAAATTGGCATCGGGGACTTTATCTTAGAATTTGTCCTTGAACCTGCAGGACAGACTTTTGTGGGAATGGAGCAACACCAGGCGACCGTCTGCTCTCGGCCCGAATCTACTTCAACTGAAACCCTTGTCGAGCAGTTGCAAGGGCAATACGCAGAGATGCTGCATTTACCCCCAGAAGATCGTGAAACCCTATTAGTTGAACGTATAAACGAGGCTATTTCTGCCGTTCCTCACACAAAACAAGAGGAACTCTTGAGTGACATTGAAAAGGCATTTTGTGGGCCTGACATGTTTGAAGACTCTCTTTTCAGCCCCTCTAATGTTTCTTTGTCTGCGAAGAACCAGGAAATGCCCAATAATCCCGCCTGGAAGACGACTTCACAAGCCATAGACCCGCTGCTCCCTCCAATAGATTCCACTGAGCAAGAACAAGTGCTGAGCCTTCTTTTGGAATTTCTCAATGATTCGATGAAAGGGAGAAATCAATTTGAGAAGGAATTGGATGTCCCAGTGACTCGAATTCTTGGAAAAGAACGTCAGGAGTTGAAATGGGCTGAAAGTTCTTCCCAAATTCATGCCTTTTTATTTGATCACACGAATAGCCCCATTTCCTTTCCCGAAAAATTACAGCAATTGCGACAAGTCATACAGGACCTTTCGTTGCATCCGGTTGGTTTAATTGCAGGTTTTCGCGAATGTGTTCGGTTTCTGTTAAAACAACTTGACCCAATTAATCTTGAAATCGAATGTAAGCATAAAAAGACAGACTTGGGAGCCAAGCTCATGGCCATCGGGATTTTTGGCAATCATCCTGCTTGGGAATATTTTAAGGAAAAACACCGTCAGTTAAGAGACGAAGAAATTAAAACGTTTCATCGATTACTAGGGCCAGAACTTGCGAAAGGATATCTCCGTGTCTATCAACAAAATTTACCCTTTTCAAAATAATACAATGTGGCGGATGATGGTTTTAGTTGGGCTTTGTGGATGGCTGACATCATGTGGGTCGTCCAAGATGAATATGGAGGTAAGACTAGAATCTACCAATCGACTGAATCAATCGGATATGGGGCAGCCAGTTCCCGTGACGGTGAGAATTTATACGTTGAAAGATCGGACTCGCTTTGAGCAAGCGACCTTCCAGGAATTATGGAAAAAGGACTATGAATATCTTGGCAAAGATTTGTTAGACCGGAAAGAAATTACGTTACGCCCCTCGACCTCCGAGCCAATTGCGTTCGTCGTTGATCCGGAAAAGAATGAAAACTTTCTCGGAATAATGGTCTTGTTTCGAAAATATCAGGAGGGTATATGGCGACGGGTGATTCTGATTGAAGAGCCATTTTTTGGGGATCCGGAATACCGCATTAAAATCGATCAACAAGATATTGCCGAACCCGTCGAGGATTAATCCGATTGGTTAAAGAATTGTTAGCGAGGAAAGGTTAGAAAGATATGGATGCATTTCACCGGGTTGTTTGGAATGAAGGGATGTTGTTAACGCCACATTTGTTTCAGCAATGGGATCGATACCATGATGCTATGTTGGCAGAACGACTCCAACTCCTACACCCTTTTGGTTGGGGCCTATGTCATATCGACATTGATCGAGACGGACTGGCTAATGGAAGTTTTACCCTGCTGGAGTTTCGGGCCGTGATGCCGGACGGGCTGGTGTTTCGAATTCCAGAACAAGACGCGATTCCTCCTACGCGTCTCATCGAGGAGTTGTTTCCTCCCTCATTAGATCATCTTGATGTCTTTGTGGGAATTCCCATGGATCATGTGGGAATAGCCAATTGTAAATTAGATCAGAAGGGGTTGGCGCGAGAACCGCGGTATGAAAGTACCTTTGTCGCTATACCTGATTTTAACACAGGTGAAAATGCCAAAGAAGTGATGGTAGCCCGGAAAAATATTAAGGTCTTTTTTTCCGGCGAAGATATGCCCGACGCGAGTATTATGAAAATTGCTGAACTCGTTCGAACTCCAGGTGGGGCGATCGCGCTTCGAGATTCGTTCATTCCACCTCTTTTATGGCTTTCGGGTTCGGAAGCTCTGACTCGGTTGCTTCGGTCGTTGTTGGAATTATTAATTTCGATGGGGACTGCTTTGGCCGATCAACAACGAGGCATTCGTGAACATGGGGGAATGGATCTACTGCGGTTTTCCATGTTGCATGCCATATTTTCTTACATTCCTGCTTTGGCGCATTATAACCAGGTGGGGCGGATTCATCCTGAAGTGCTATTTATGGCCTTATCCCGGCTTGCCGGAGAATTAGCGCTCATGTCGCCCAATGCCAATCCAAAAGATCTTCCAACCTATGAGCATACCAACCTATCGCGGAGCTTTCGAGAATTAGATGTGAAAATCCGAAATGTGGTCGAACATATTTCGCCAACGCGATATGTGACCATACCCTTGGAGAAAAGAGGAGAGACCTTATTTGTAGGACAAATCTCGGATGCGGCCCTTCTTGAAAAAGGGCAGTTCTTTCTCTCGGTTTCGGGAGGAGATTCAGAGGATACTGTACGGTCCCTATTAGTGAAACGTGTGAAAATTGGAGCGATGGATGATATGGATTTGATAATAAATGCGGCCATGCCAGGGGTACGGTTTCGGCATGTGGCTCAAACTCCGGCGAGCATTCCCAGTAAAGCCGGCCATCAATTTTTCGGGTTGGAGAACCAAGGGGGATTCTGGGACCGTATCAAACAATCACAAAACATTGCCCTCTATGTTCCTCAAGAATTGCAAAATACGACCATAGAAATTCTTGTAACGAAAGAGTAAGCCGTTGAAAACAGACGAACCACAGGAAAGAGGGCATTTGGTGAATGCCTTTTTTGATCTTCTCGTATTAGGCGTGCACGCTAGGGAATCTCGTGATTTGGGGCGATTGGAAGCACTTCAAAATAAAGTGGAACAGATGCTAGAAGAAGCCGATCGTCAGGGCACGGCTTTTCGGTATTCTCGCGACACATTGCTTGAAGCGCGTTATGCCGTCATAGCCTTTTTAGATGAAATGATTTTGCAATCTGGTTGGGATCAAAAAAACCAATGGGCTTCTCATTTGTTGCAATACAAATATTTCCAAACGCAAGTGGCTGGAGAAGAATTCTTTCAGCACCTTACGGCCTTACGTCGGGCATTCCCACTTAACACGGACTTGTTGGAAGTCTTTCATGCCTGTTTAGTGTTGGGCTTTGAAGGGAAGTTTAAGTTGGAAGGGCGAGAAAAGTTGAAAGATTTGAACCACGATCTCTTTCGAGAAATCCAGGGGCTTCGCGGGGCAATTCCTCCCCTATCTCCACATGCGGAACGCCATGAGGTCGTGATGGACGTGGTTAAGCAAGAGATCCCAGCATGGATTGTCGTGGCCTGTAGTCTTGCCATTGTGTTCTTTTCTTACGTGGGGATGTCTGTCCTGATTCATCAGGAATCGGAAGCCACCTTAGGCCATCTTTCAGAATTAGTGGAAACATCGAAGCCATGAGAAGTCGAATAGTCAGTTTTCTGTGGAAATTCGTGAGCTTGCCGAAAGTGTTGCTCCTGGGAGTGGTTCGTCGGCCACGATTGCTCGTGGGATTGGGGATTCTCTCGCTCTGTGCGCTAATTTGGTTTGCCGGGGATTTAGCAGGCATGCAGAGCCCCGAAATACGATTGCTCCTTATTGCCGGGATCATTTTGGCCTGGATATTTTTTCTTATTTTTGACCATTATCGAGCTCAGCAAGGGGCTCAACTTCTAGAGGATTCGCTCCAACAGCAGGGCATAGAACAGGCTGAGCATTTTAATGAGGAAGATAAAGATAAAATTGAAGAGGTTCAACTTCGATTTGAAAAGGCCATTGCCACCTTAAAACAGTCAAAGCTCGGGAAAGGTTATCGAGGCAAGGCCGCGTTGTATGCGCTTCCCTGGTATATGATTGTGGGACCTTCCGCATCGGGAAAGAGTACGGCGTTACGCGAGTCCGGGTTGCAATTTCCGTTTCTGGGTGAAAATCAAAAAGGGGTGCAGGGTATTGGGGGAACGAGAAATTGCGATTGGTGGTTTACGACCGACGCAGTGTTACTTGATACCGCTGGCAGATATATGACGGAAGATGAGGATCGAGAAGAATGGTTTGCCTTTCTAGACATGTTAAAGAAAGCGCGCAATAAAAAGCCGATTAATGGCGTCATGGTGGCTATTGGTATTAATGAACTGCTTGAGGGGACGGATCAACTCATTGAATGGCATGCGAAAACTATTCGTGATCGAATTGATGAACTCATGACGCATTTGGGCATGTCCTTCCCTGTCTACCTCATGTTCACCAAATGTGATTTGTTGGAAGGGTTTAGCCAATTTTTCGGGGAATTAGAAAAAAGCGAACGCGAGCAAATTTGGGGCTGTACCCTATCACGACGTACAAAATCTTCCCCGGCTCCGCATGAAATGTTTGACCAACAGTACAAGCAGCTCATCGAGGGAATTGTGGCCAGACGATTAGATCGTTTTTCCATGACGCGAGGAGCAGCCAAACTCTCTATTCTTGGCTTCCCCTTGCAATTAGAGTCGTGTCGTCCCGTCCTGACACGTTTTGTGGAGATCCTCTTCCATCAAAACCCTTACCAACAAAATCCATTTTTTCGTGGGTTTTATTTGACGAGCGGAACACAAGAAGGCCATCCGATCGATCGCATTATGGATTCGGTTCGAAAGGCCGCCGGAATACAAGAAGCGTCAGTGGCAGAACCCCATTCCTTGGAAGGGAAAAGCTATTTTATAAAAAATTTATTTACGGATGTGATATTTCCAGATCAAAGTTTGGCGTCGCCTTCTTCTCGAGCCTTTCACCATCGGGGCCTGATTCGAGTGGCTGTGTTCGGATTAGCCATAATAGGTGTTGGGTTGGGTCTGTTTGGAATGGGATCGTCCTATTTAGGGAACAAGTTGATGGTGCAATCGATTCAGGATGATTCAGTGAAGCTGGTTCAAATTAGGCGAGAGCACCAGGACTCCTATGACTCGCCGGTCTTTGCCCATAATTTAGAATTGTTGGGTGATCTGCAATCACGTCTTGGTCAAATACAAGATTACCGAGACGAGGGAGTCCCATTGCGGCTTAAGGGGTTTTATCAATCAGACAAGTTATTTGACCCACTGAAAACATTGTACCATCGGGAACTGTCACATTTAATCCTACGCCCAACTCAAATCGGACTCGAAGCACGGCTGTCGCGTTTTGTGAATGTGGGGATGTCTCAAGAACAAGTTGGAAACAGTGAGAATTTCTATGACATGTTTAAGGCCTATTTAATGCTGGGTGATCCTGAGCACCTAGATGGAGAATTTTTGGCTAAGCAGTTGCAACTGTTGTGGAAGAAAGGGAGCCCTTCCTTGTTTGCTCAACCAAATAAGACTCTTCCCTCTGATTTACAGGAAAGCTTAAATCGGAATCTAGATTTCTTTAGCCGGCATCTCGTCAGGGATTTTGGGATTTCTCGAAATCAGGACTTGGTTCGAACTATGAGGGCGATCCTTCAACAAATACCATTAAAGGAACGTCTTTACAAACAAACCCTTCAACGTGCATCAGAGGGCTTAGAAAATTATACCTTGCAATCTGCCTTAGTAGGCTATCAGCAACCGCATCTCATTAGTGACTATCAAATCCCTGGAGTCTTTACGAAATCCGGGTGGACGACCGCCTTTGAGCCAAACTTGGATGCCGTTCTAGAAGAATATGCCAAGGAATTTTGGGTGTTGGGGGAGCGGGATCCTATTAATGAACAGATGCAAACGGCGGTTCAAGCCAAATATTTTGGGGACTATAGCCAACATTGGTTTAAATATTTGGCTTCTATTCATATCCGTCCCAATCGGGCGCAATCTCAGGTTCTTTCCCTTTATCAAGGGCTGACAGCCCCTCCGTCTCCCATTGCCATAGTATTTGAGGACGTGAAGAGGAATACCATCTTTGAGGAGTCGGGTATCAATCAAATCGCTGAGGAATCCTCAGGGTTGATTGAAAAAATGAAGAAGAAAATTTTTTCAGATACCCCTTCAGATGTCCCCGAGTTGCTGGCAAGTGGCGACAACCCTGTCGCCAAAGATTTCAAGCCTCTCCATCGATTTTTAACCGCGCCTGAAAATCCGGAAGGGGCACGATCGGGCCTGGACCAATACCTATCAGAGTTAAAACGGGTTCATACCATTATGGTGGGAATGTCTTCTTCTGAAGGGACGATAGGGGATCCAGTTCAAATGGGGCAGCAAATTGTTAAAGGTGAGGCCAATGAATTAACAAAAGCAGTCAATACGGTGGATCAATTATCCGCTAATTTTGATTTGCAGACGCAACAATCCCTCACGCCTTTGCTAACGGAACCGATTTTGTTGGCGATGCAATCGGTAATTGATCAGGCACTTCAAATATTGGATCGCCGATGGGTTGCTGAAGTGTTTGAACCCTGCCAAAAAACTATTGCCCCCTTTTATCCCTTTCAATCTTCGGATACTGAGGTGGCCATTGGAGATGTGGCCAATTTCTTTAGTCCTGATCAGGGAAAGTTGTGGGCATTTGTGAATCAACAATTGAGTCCATTTATCCTTGAAAGGGATGAGGGATGGACTGTGAAGAAATGGAGGGGGCTGTCTCTGCCTCTATCGACGGGAACCTTAGAATCTCTACGCTATGCCAAGTTTTTTTCATCGAGTTTATTCCTCAAGGGTCAGGGTACTCCGAGTGTGCCCTTCGAACTCTATCCGTATACGGATCAAGGGCCTTCAGCTTCGTTGGTGAGTCACACTCGGTTTAAATTGGGAGAACAGGAATTGATCTACGCGATGGGCCCGCCTGAATGGAAAGAATTAGCCTGGCCTGGCCCCTCGGGATCAGCAGGGAGTCTTCTCCAAGTGAAAGTCAATGGAAGCTGGGACTCTCGGGAGGAGCAAGGCTGGTGGGGTCTGTTCCGACTGTTAGAAGATGCCCAAATAACTGCGGTGAGTGAATCGTTGTACCGGGTAATTTGGGCATGGGATTCTGCCGATTCCCGACCACTGAGGATTCAATATGATTTGCGTGCTCATCGTGCGCAGAATCCTTTTCAGGAGAATTTCTTTTCACAATTTTCGTGCTTGGCACATTTGGTGGAGGCGACGTGATACTCCAGAGCAGTGTCGGAGAAGTCGGATGTTTTGGGAAATTACCTTTGTCGCCAGAATTCATTCGGGTGAATGCCAAGGGCACGACGCTTCAGGCTTTTGATCAATGGATTCAAGAGGGGCTGCTTTGGTGTCGGGGAAAACTCGGACCGCAATGGCGAAATGATTTTCTTCAATCAGAGACATGGTATTTTCTCTTTCAAGTTCCCAAACAGAAGGAGTGTCTTATTGGTGTCATGACGCCCAGTCAGGATAAGGCGGGCAGAGGGTTTCCTATGACCTTGTTCATGAGGTTTGAAAATCCGCGATGGGACCAGAAGCTTGTTCCCATTGTCCCCTTGTTGCTTCAGGAATTTTTGGAACAGGCCAGACATCTCATTCAAGAAGAGTGGAAAAATATGTCCCTGATGGAATTTCGGGAGAAAGTGGCGCAATTGATTCCTGTAAATCCCCTGAAGGAAGAACAAATCATTCAGCTCTATCATGAATTTTTGAATAGCTATTCCCTTAAAGATTTTTTGAACGTATGCGGAGTTTCGACTCAATGGTTAAGAGAGTCTGAGGTAAAAGAGATGGTGCAAAAAATGGTTAGTGAAACTCGCCCAACTATCAATTCTAAAGGGGGACAATTGATGAGTTTCCCCCTTATTGATGAGCCAGCTTTTCCTTTCGAAGTTCCTTTTTGGGCAGAATATGTGTCTTCCATTAATGGTAAGCGAATGGACCATCCTTTGTTGTTCTGGAATAAATGCCCAAACATGGGAAGAGCCGTACTTCTTGCTCAAAATGCGCCAGTGGCTCCCAAAAGTTTTTGGTCACTCATCCAATCCCGTCTAAATCTTGAAGCCACGTGGAAGATGCGTTCACTGGATGAACCAGAAAGGCTTTCGGATGGCGAAGAGTTGAGTCTTGAACCTCAACCAACTGGGAGCCTTCAAGGCAATACTTTGAATAGTGTCTTACAAGGACAGCATATCTAGATTGGTTCAATGGGGGCGAGATTTCGCAATGCCATGATTCTGACAATGTTACAACGTCGAAAGTTTCGAAATATGAGACAAAGGGAATGGTGAAGACATGACGATGATGAAAGCCAAAGACATTCTTGAGAAGGGACAGTTATCGGAGGCAATCAAGGAAATGATCAGTGAGGTAAAAGCGCATCCTGCCGATTCTCGTTCAAGAACCTTCTTGTTTGAATTGTTGTGTTTTTCCGGAGACCTTGATCGAGCAACGAATCAGTTGGAAGCATTGGATGCGCAGGACCCGAAAGCTGATTTAGGAATTGAATTTTATCGAAAAGTGTTAAAGGCCGAGCAATTACGGCAGCAACTCTTTTCCAAGGGTATGGTTCCTAAGTTATTAGGGCCTTGCCCGGGCCATCTTCAAGGACATCTTGACGCCTTGCTCCAAATACAAGAGGGTAAATTTGCGGAAGCAAAAGACCTACTCGTTCAAGCCGAGGAGCTACGTCCCAACATTCAAACAACCATAGATGACGCGACAACCAGGGGGTTCATGGATCTAGATGATCTGTTTGGCCCGTTTTTGGAAGTCATCATGCAAGATCAATATTATTGGATTCCATTTTCATATATTCAGAAGATCTCCATTACACCTCCAAAACATCTTCGTGATCTTCTTTGGGTGCCCGCACAATTAGAGACAACTGAGGCGGCGTTAGGGGTGGTGTTGCCTGTATTGTATCCTGGATCTTCCCGGGCAGAAGAGGAATCGGTGAAATTAGGGCGTGTCACGGATTGGAACGAGGAAGAGGGGCTTACCTTAGGAATGGGGCAACACTTGTTTGGGGCCAATGAACTTGACAAAGGACTATTAGAAATTCGTGAAATGACCTTTTCAACAGTGGATACGTAATTGCCAAGGAGAAAGGACAAGCCATGGCGGTCAATTCTGTCTTAGCGCTAGAAACGCTTCTCACTCCGATTCCAGGGGAGAACCCCTCCGGGATTGAGGTTCGGTATACACGCTATGATGAAATAAAAGAAGCACGACGGGAAGATGATAATCTTCCAAAGGGTGATTGGGAGGAAAAGGGGCCAGCAAAAGTCGCTGATTGGAAGAAAGTGATGGCTATTGCGATTAAAGCCCTATCAACAGAAACAAAAGATCTTCAGATTGGAGTGTGGCTCTTGGAAGCACTTGTTAAAGAGGAAGGATTTATGGGCCTGCGCGATGGTCTCCTTCTCCTCAAGGAATTACATGCGTCTTTCTGGGAGTCAGTCTATCCTATTATTGAGGATGGGGATTTTTCTTTTCGAGCTGGGCCCATTGATTGGATGAATGAAGACAAAAACCTTCCCTTTGCGATTCGCGGAATTCCGGTTATCCGTTCACCGGAGGGAGAGGGGTATTCCATTTTCCATTGGGAAGAAGCCCAGGAGGTCGAAAATTTAGGCCGGAAGAACCCTAAAGAGAAAGCTGCGGCTATTGCAGAGAAAAAGATCACGGTGGAGCAAATCAATAATGCTGTGCAAGCCACGCCATTGCCGCATTGCTTAGCTCTTCTAGAGCAGGTCCAACAAAGCCAGGAAGCCTTAGATGGCCTTCAGCAAGTCATTTTGGAGAAATATGGGGAGTCCAATGATGAACGCCCAAGTCTCGAAAAAATTCGAAAAATTTTGGTAGAAGGCCAGGCAATCCTTGAGGGCATTGTTAAGGGGAAAGGAGGTGCCAGAGTGGAAATCCCGGGTAGTGCGATGGCCGGAGGAACATCCACAACTCCAAGTTCACCTGAGCGAGGTTCGGGCGGAGGGGGAGGGATTGTCCCCTACGATAGGCTGGACGCCTTGGCTCGATTAGCCGCAGTGGCCGAATTTTTCCGACAAACGGAACCCCATAGCCCTGTGGCGTACTTGGTCCAACGAGCGTCTAATTGGGGGGAAATGCCTTTGGAGGATTGGTTGGCCGAAGTCATTAAAAGCAAAGAAGTCTTAGGAAGTGTACGGGAAACCCTTGGAATTAAGGACACAAAGCCACCGCAATAGATTATGAAGACCGAATAATATCGGAAATCCACGAATGACGAATCATTTTTATTCCAACAAGGGAGGGACATAATGGGAAAAGAAAGTACGCAACATAAACTCGATCGAGTACGATCTCCTCGCGTCCACATTACGTATGATGTGGAAACAGGAGGGGCGATTCAAATGAAGGAGTTACCCTTTGTCGTTGGTGTGTTATCCGACCTTGCAGGAAAACCCAAGGATCCGCTTAAGCCTTTGAAGGAAAGGAAATTTGTCGATATTGATTCAACGACATTCGATGAGGTCATGCGAGGGATGGCTCCAAGGTTGGACTTTACCACTGCGAATAAATTGAAGGATGATGGTTCCAAAATAAAAGTTGAACTTGATTTCACCAAGATGGAAGATTTTTCCCCCGAAAGCGTTGTTAAAAATGTCGAGCCCCTCAAGAAGTTGTTGGATGTTCGACAGCAACTGTCTGAATTGTTAGCGAAGGCCGATGGCAATGACAAGCTCAGTGACCGGTTACAGGAAATTATTGGGAATTCGGATGATCTGAAAAAGTTAGCGGCCGAAGCCGGAGTGAACCCAGAAGGTGGTGAAACCGATGAGACAAAGGAGGGTTAAGCATGAGTGCTGAAGCTGAACAAACTCAAGCAGAAGGCGCTGCGGGAACGCAGGAAGAAAAAAGTATCCTTGATCAAATTATTGATGATGGCCGAATTGGGCGAGATCAGGGAGAACGTGATGCCTCGAAGCAACAGATTGCGACGTTAATTGACCAAGTGCTCCAGGGGACAGTCACTGTTTCCAAAGATATTGAAGCCATGATTAGCGCCCGCATTGCCGATATCGACGAGCTGTTATCACGCCAACTAAATGGCATTATGCATGCCGAGGAATTTCAGAAATTGGAAGGGGCATGGCGGGGTCTTCAGTATTTTGTCAATCAATCAGAAACCAGCAGCATGTTGAAAATTCAAGTTATGAATGTGTCGAAAGCCGATCTCATCAAAGATTTTAGGAAAAATCCAGACTTTGACCAGAGCACCATTTTCAAAAAGGTCTATGAAGAAGAATTTGGCACCTTTGGTGGGGCGCCCTATGGGGCGCTAATTGGCGATTATGATTTTGGTCGCGGACCGCAAGATATGGAGCTTATTGAGAAAATGTCTAACGTGGCCGCCGCGGCGCATGCTCCATTTATTTCAGGGACCAGCCCTGACATGTTCCGATTAGAGAGTTTTACCGACATGCCCAACCCGAAGGATATGGGGAAAATTTTTGATAGTGTGGAATGGGCAAAATGGAAATCGTTCCGTGATTCGGAAGATTCTCGGTTTGTGGGGTTGTGTTTACCGCGCATTCTTATGCGAATGCCGTATGGACCAGAAACCGAACCAGTGGAAGCATTTAATTACAAGGAAGATGTTGATGGGAAAGACCACCAAAAGTATCTGTGGGGTAATGCTGCCTATGCCTTCGCCGCCCGTTTAACCGATGCGTTTGCAAAACATGGGTGGTGTGCAGCCATTCGCGGCGTTGAAGGTGGGGGACTCGTGGAAGGGTTACCAACCCATACTTTTAACACTGATGATGGTGAAGTCGCCCTGAAATGCCCCACGGAAATTGCCATCACCGATCGGCGAGAAAAAGAATTAGCCGATTTGGGCTTTATCCCGCTCATCCATTGTAAGGGAACTGATTATGCGGCATTCTTTGGTGCACAATCGGCCCAAAAACCCAAAAAATATGATACGGATGCCGCCAATGCCAATGCCCGACTGTCGTCACAAATTCAATATTTGATGGCGACATCGAGGTTTGCCCATTATTTGAAATCCATGATGCGGGACAAAATCGGTAGCTTCATGACACGAGCCGATGCGGAAAAATTCTTGAATCGCTGGATCAAAAATTATGTGGTCAGTACTGAAGAGGCGGGTCAGGATGTAAAAGCCAAATACCCCTTAAAAGAAGCTCGGATCGACGTCACGGAAATGCCAGGGAAGCCTGGGTGTTACAAGGCGGTCGCATTCCTAAAACCGCATTTCCAATTAGAAGAACTAACCGTGTCGTTACGTCTCGTCGCCGAATTGCCGCCACCCGCCAAGGGCTAAAGACTAGAGATGGGTAAAGTGAGCGTAGAGTTCGTCTGGTCCAATTATGGGAGGCAAATAAAAAAGGTGTCTTTCCTGAAAGGGGAAAGGCACCTTAGTCTAAAATAGGGAGTGCACATCTTGAAAAGATTTTAACGTTTTCTTATTAACCAAGCCTGTTCTAAGAAGAAAATCAGCAGCTCAGAAATTCCCCATGGGTACCCATAGCAATATCAGACAAATTTTTTCAAACTTTCAATTCGATTTTTAAAATGAAAGGAATTCAGATACGACAGGCTACTAGCAGCAGAGAGAATATTCACGAAAAATCCCTAAGAAATAGGTGAAAACAATCTTTTTTTGTTTTTGATTTATGGCATGCGCATTGCTTTATACCCTATTCATGAAAACAATAACGGAATCGGTTAATACTATATTTTCCGGTTTCATTCTTAACAGGGATTCTTAACAAGGAGGGGATGGATCATGGCAATCGAACAAAATGGATTTCTCGACATCGACGGTGGTGCGATCAAAGGGAATGCGACGGTCAGTGGGTATGAGGATCAAATCGTCGTCCAGTCCGTGTCGTATGGGGTTTCCCAAGCGGGCGAATGGGAAGAAGGCGAACAAATTACGGGACGGGTGACCATGTTTGGTGATTTAAGTATTTCCAAGGTCATGGATAATGGCAGCCCCGCCTTGGCTCATGCCTGTGCCATGAAGACCCAGTATGACAAGGTGGAATTAAACCTGGTGGCGGGCACGGATGCGTATCTGACCCTCACCTGTGAAAAGGTGATCGTCACGAATGTTGGAGTAGATTACACCACGGGCGATACCCGCCCCAACGAAAACATCACCCTCAGCTATCGCAAAGCCACCTGGCGCTACGGCACCGCCACCACATCCTATAACTTGGAAGCGGCGACTGATTAATGTGAGAGAGGGATACCAATAGGGCGAGTGTAATGCGGGGGCGGAAGGAGAAGATCACCTTCTGCTCCCGTGATATTAGACATCCCTTCATTTTAAATGCGTGCTGTAAAAAAACTTTCAAATGTAAAAGCCCAGGGAAAAATGCTTTTGACATTATTTAAGAAATAAAAAGTTAAAAGCTAGGTTCAAAAGTGAAACCTTGATGAAATTAGTTGGTGGTAAAACTGGAATTGAGCCTATTTCAATTCCACGCTGGAGAAAAAATACGATAGAGGGGATCCATGGGAATCGGGCAGTTTTCCATATCTCAAAAAATAAAGTTGCATATGAGATTCTCGGATATCGTCGCGTGCATTGAGGCCGCAAAATTTTACGACGTGTACATTCTGGTACGGCGAACAAACACACACTCAATACAATACATCGGTACTCCTGGCTACGTGGCGAAGAGATTGGATTGCAAAGCTAAAACCGCTGATAAGCCCGTCACGCTTCCAGGAGGATTAAAAAAAGAAGTGGCTGGTTTAGTTGTCGATCCCACTATTGAAGGTTTTCATGCGGCATTTAAACCGGGAAAACTGAATGAGGCCAAAGAGGAATGGAGGAAATTTAAACCGCTGGTGGCTCCTGCTATGGTGACTGCCGATGGAAAGCCAGCCTACACTTATATGCCAACTGGAAAATTCTACGCGGTTCAATTGGACCAGAAACACAAGCATTATGGTTGTGTCATGTTTAGCGCGAGTTCTTTGCTAAGTGCGGCGAAATTCATCCATGGGGATTATGATCTGTATGACATCGTTCCGGCCGTAAATCCCAAGGAAAATATTGTGTATCAAGGAAGGCGTCTTGATGTCCCCCATAATCGGGGAAAGCGGTTTTTTGACGTGCAACATTTCTTGAACAGAAAAATGCGTGCACCCCTGGTGCTTCACGGAAGCCAAGCCAAATGGAAAGATCACACGAATGAATCCATTGATATATTCTGCCCCAATGGGGCAGTTAGGGAAGCAAACAATATTACACAGATTCAGCAACTTTATCAGACAGTCTTTAAAGGACGTCAGCCTCATGGAGCCAAATAAAATAATTTGCTTATGAAGTCATTTCCAGGGGATGGACGCACTCAAAAGATCTAACTGTTTATTGTTGCCAACCCCAGGACAGGCGTTTTAAAGGGGAGGTGAGCGATGGGAAGCGCGCTAGTCGAATGATGTCTTGATCTTTCAATGTAAGGAACGGCATGAGGCCCTTGTCGAGAATGCTTTCAGCGGCTCGATCAGTAACCAGCACTTTCGCGCCGGGTTTGATCTGCGATTCGCCCTCTTGAGTGAAGAGGTAACCCTTCTACTATGGGGCCTGGTCGAGTAGACCAGTCCAGCGTTCTTCCATGAACGCTCTTTCGATTTATCTCAAATACTAAAAAGTTTGATTTTTCTAGGGGTATTTCTCCTAACTTGGGAGCCTCATGTCTTTAAAAAGCCATAATCCTAATGGCCTGGGTACCTTGATATCGATCTAAGCTATGACCATTTTCTCTGAACAAATTATTTCAATAATTGCAATGCGATTTAAAAGAAAATGAAAAGACGAAACCTAGAACAATAGAAGAAGGGTAAATAATAGCCAAAAGTCCTTGAAAAATAGATAGAATATAAAATTTTTCTTCAACACGAAAATATGGCATGCCCATTGCTTTATACCCTAAGCATGAACACAAAAACGGAATCGGCGAAAAAAATGTTTTCCGGTTTCATGCTTAACAGAGATTCTTAACAAGGAGGGGACGGATCATGGCAATTGAACAAAATGGATTTCTCGACATCGACGGTGGTGCGATCAAAGGGAATGCGACGGTCAGTGGGTATGAGGATCAAATCGTCA